>CALLXO010000137.1 GCA_937875645.1 uncultured Clostridia bacterium | reverse complement strand
TAATGCCTTATTTTAGCGGAAAGGAAAGTGAGTTTAAAATAAAAATCTCTAAAGTAAAAAAAATAGCAGAAAAAATATCCGCAAATAAAAAACACTTAGGTATTGTTCATTACAATTTGCATTTTGACAATATTTATTATGAGGAACAAACTACATCCTTCAAGTTTGACAACCCCAACCAAAAGGGAATAATAATTGGCGACATTAGAGTAGATTACGCCCTGTTGCGGCTTAACGTAGTACAAAGGATATGCCAAATAAAAGACAGGCTGTTTAGCATTAAAGAGGGCGGCATTTTTTGGTACTCTGATGCGCCTAAAAACTTTTTGGACGATATATTTATGGAAAACGGTTACGATTTGGTAGAAATTAAAGTGCTCGGTTTTTTTGCGGCAGATTTGCTTACCCTTTATTTTGATGAGGAACAAAAAATTGCTGTTAATATAATGCTTGCGGATATGCTCAAGGACTTTTAATTTTTATTAATCCTCATTTACAAAAAGCCAGCTAAGCACCTCTTAATTATACTCTTTAGGTGCTTTTTTTTTATTTATTATAATTAAGGCATATTTAATAAACTTATATTATTACTTAACAGTGCGAATTGAAGCGCTGATAATTCTTCGCCCCTAATTGTCGGCGTTATATTAAAACTTTGCAGCCAATTAATGGCTTTTTCGCGACTTACTTTGTACGAAGCCATTAAATTGTTTACCAAAGTTTTGCGGCGCATACCAAAGGCGCTTTTTACTAACTTCCTAAAATTGTCAAAATCATTAATGGCAAATTTATTGCCTACAAAATCCGCTTTAATTACCACGCTATCCACGTTAGGCTGAGGGTAAAAAAAACTTCTGTCAATATAGCGTGTTATTTTTACATCGGCAAGGGCAGTTAAAAAAACGCTAACTGTACCGTAATCGCGGGTGCCTTCCTTTGCGGCAAGCCGTTCCCCTACTTCTTTTTGTAAAGTCAACGTCAGACTTTTTATTTTTTTTGCCTCTTCAACAAAACGCATAACAACGGGCGTAGATATATAATAAGGCAGATTTGCTGCGACAATATAGTTTTCGCCTAACCTTTCTTCGAGAGCGGTCATATCTGACATCATAAAGTCATTAAAAATAAGCTCTATATTGTCTATTCCTCGCAAATTTTGAGTTAAAACAGCTATCAGCTCCTTGTCAATTTCGTAAGCGATTACTTTTTTTGCGCGCTTAGCCAACTGACTTGTCAAAGCACCGCCGCCTGCGCCAATTTCCAGCACGGTATCATTTTTTGTAATTTGAGCGTCCTCTGCTATTGCCGAAAGCAGTTTTTCATCACTTAAAAAGTTTTGTCCGTATCTTTTTTTAAAATGGTGTTTGTTCATATGCTAGGTAAATCGTCCTCTTGTATAGAAGTTATATCAGCGCCCAAAACGAGTCTGATATGTTGAAAGCAAAACGGATTAGAGGATTTCTCCTTTACCGTTATTAAGTTGTCGAAATTATCCGTATATGTAGCGGTTGAGTAAGCAAAAGGGTCAAAATGCATAAGCAATGCTAATTCTAAATTATACCCGCCTTTTAAGTAGATATCTCCCTCTGTAGTAAAATAAGCATAAATCAAAGTAGAAAGGGAAAAACTCCTGTTTGTTGTTGTAAAAATATTAAGACCGGTTATATTTTCCATGGGCACCATATTATATTCACTGCTGTTTTTTTGCTGCTCTGATGCCAACTTCGCATGGGTAATATAATTAAACTGAGAATATGTTACCATTCCCTCCACAAAAGGATGAACAATAACCTTGCAAGCATTTGTCAAAGGAGCTACAAATTCATTTAAAGTTAATCCATCGCCTAAAAAAGGTGCTACTTCTTCCCCTTCTGCCATAATCACAGGGTCAATTAAATTATTTGAATATTCGCCGTTATACTTAATGCCCACCGCTATCATTTTAAGGTTTATTTTCATCCAACTGTCGGTGCGATTTATTAAAGTCAGCGTTTCGGTTATATTATCTCCTGGATAAAAAGATGCGGGATTATCCGCTTGTCCGATAGTGGTAGTTATATCAATTACATCGCTTACGCTGCCTGATAAGTTTACAACATTTAGTTTAAAGCCGTCAACCTTAGGTATTCTACTTTGCACAAACCATGCACAAATACCGCCGATAGCAAGCACAACCACTAATATCAGCGAAAATATACAGCATAACAATCTTTTTTTAAGTAACTTCATAATCAAATACTATTTGGCAAAACGCTTCCGCGAAGCTTGATATACGGTATTTCAAACTCCATTTTGCCAGAAAAAAATTCGCTCCTCTCCTCCTCGTTGCTGTAAATAAATATGCGCTCGGCATCCACAATAGCCGCTATTGCGTTTTTTATGTTTTGCTCGCCGTAGAGAGTCAATGCTTGCGGATATCTGCTAACAAAAGTTGCATAATAAAGTCCCGTTGCAGAATAGTCTGTTGCATTAATTATATACTGTGCTATGCTGTTGGAATCCTGCGCACAAGCAAGAGCAAAATTTATTTCTATCAAATTGTCTGGGGGCAAAACCACAAGATTATCTGTGTCAAAAATAAGTCCGCTATTTATATTTTTCCCTACAAAACTGCGACCATTAATATATTGCCAAAGGAATTTTTCTCCTGTGTAATTTTTTGTTAATACCTCATTGTTATACCCTTGCTGCAAATTATTTTCTCCTTCGCTTTTTTCGTAAAGAGTGTAACTTAAGGAAGTAATGCTAAATAAAAGTCTTGCGGTATTGGTAGAGTAGAATTCAAGTATACCTTCATCAGTAAGAGATTTTGTTTCTAAGTTTAGATAATAAATTAGGGCAGAAAAAAAACTTTCCTGATTTAATCCCAAGCTTAAATCAACGGAAACATTTCTTTTGCCATTGTTTGCCATTACAATTTTGTAGGTAAGGCTTTTTCCTGCGTATATATCGCTAAAATATGAGGGTTGGTTTGTTAGCGGATGCACATTGTTAGCTAACGAAAGGGTAAGAGTAGTATACAAGTGCGCCAAAACCCCTTGTCGGGTAGAAATATCCTCTGTAGTCTCATTTAGCAATCCGTCAAAATCATCGTCTAAGCCCATATACGCTTCCGCTATTATATCCGCTGCTCCTGTATACAAAAAATATTCGTTATTTCTGTTAGCGGCATAAGTAAACCACGCAAAAATCATCCCTACAATAAGCGTTAAGGAGAGGAACAATGCGCTTATACTTAAACATAATCTTTTTTTAACTCTTTTTTCCATTAGCTTTTATACAGTAAATCAAATTGCTTAAAAACCGTTGTGCCGTTGACAGTTACAGAAAGAATCAACCCAACAGTATCGCCGTCAGTAATCGAAGCACAAGTAATTTTGTTTTGACCGTACTCGTCTAATGTTGCAGAATATGCTTGATTAACCCCTTGTTTTTTTAATGCTTGAACGTTTACAACAAAACCGTTTATTGTGTTGGGCGCAATTATAAAATCGTATTGAACACCGCTCAAAAATATCCCGTTTAACACCAACGCCGCTAACCGTTGATCAGTTGATATGCTTGTAACGGTACTAAGCACGTTGTCATAAACAAAATTATTTTCTACCGTTAAAAGAGTATCGCTTGCGTAAACAAGCACGCCTTTATCTAAAAGTGCTACATATTCTGCAAAATTAACGCTACCTACTGTACCGTAATAACTTTGGGTACCTAAATTGCCTTTTAGTTTTACTATTTTTAATTTGTCAAGCTTAACCAAAGGAGCAAATTGGTTAATATTATTTTCGCTTATATCCAACACTTGCAAATTATTTAATGCTGTAATACCATTTAAGCTGATTAGATTTGATTGCTGCGACAAATTCAAATGCGTGACTGTCCTATAAAGTATGCCCGTTAGTTGCGTGATAGCATTATTAGACAAATTCACATCCGTTAAATATTTTAATGAGTAAAGATTAACACCTAATTTAGCATCCGTCAAGCCACAACCGCTCAAATTAAGCTGCGTTAGTCTAACTCCTTTAAACTGCGAAAAATCCGTTAAGCTCTCTATTAAACTTCCGCTAAAATCTAATTGGGACACGTTGATTAAATACCTTATGCCTTTAAGGTTTACTTGCTGATTAAGGTAAGAAAACTGCTCAATTATTTTTGCTCCGTCTGCTAAAAGATAATTTGTTTCGCTCACGCTAAAAACGTAGTTATTAAGGTTATAATCGGCGTCAAGCGGGCTGGGAATTACCGTTACTGTTAAATTAATGTTG
>CALLXO010000136.1 GCA_937875645.1 uncultured Clostridia bacterium | reverse complement strand
CGCTCCTATTAACACCGGCAAAGGGAAAAATAACATGGGGTAAAAATTGCTTTTAGGTGTTTTTTTTCTGTTTTTTAGCAATAAAACAACAACATACGCCATATAAAACATTGCTACCGCAAAAGTATACCAAATAAAAGGCGTGCGGAAATAAACGTTATTTTGGTCTATTTTAAACATTATATCAAAAAACAAAGTCAAAAAGCAGAGTACAAAGTTTATTGCCGCAGGGATAACAAATAGCGGTAAACGCTTTTTTATGCGTTTAATATCAGCAAATATCTTGTAGTCAGCATAACACGCCCATAACACTGCCGAAATAGGATTTATAGAAAAGAGTAGAAAATTAACAAATCGGTTGACAAAAACGCTTCCAAAAAATTGAGTGCCGTCTACAACAACAGTAATGACCTCTAAAACGAGAGATGCCATTATGAAAAGAATCATTGAGTGATAGAGCTTTTGGTCTGTTAAATTGTTTTTATGTAATATCGAGTTTACATAAATCATTAGCAACAAAACAAATGCCATACCGTTGGTTAATATTACATCTAATAAACTTTGCTTCATAATAATATTCTTTTGTCTTTAAAATTTTGAAAAAATTATTGTTGTCTAATCTTAAATATAATTATACCATAAAAAATCTAATAAATATTATTTTATTAAAAAACTTTAAAATATTTTCAATTGAATTTCTGCCAAAAAAACCTCTCTACACCTTATAAATGCCTATTAGTTAAAAGTCCAACTGCTTATCAATAAGCTAAGTTGGACTTTTTGGCAAGGGTAGCAGGATTCGAACCTACGATAACAGGGTCAGAGCCTGTTGCCTTACCGCTTGGCGATACCCCTATATTAACCCCAAAAAAGGGGAAAGCTACAAATTAAAAGTTAAAACCTTATCTTTTTTAAATAATGTTTAAACTTTTACCGCATTTTTTACGGCAAGAATAATTATCAAACTTTTTTTAAGATTTGTCAAATACTTTAAGGGGGTTTTGCTTAAAAAAGACCTAAACATAAAACCACTACATAAGCGGCGTAGCCTGCTAACATCACTATACCTTGTGCGCGGCGGTATCGTCCAAAAATAAGGGTAGGCACTACGGCAATGAGTATCAATGCTAAACACACAGGAAAGTCAAGATATAAGTTTTGCGCTATTGTTTCGGAGTTAATGATAAGTCCTCCTTGATTTGCGCTAATCAAAGCACATATAGGTAAAATTACCGTCAAATCGATTATGTTTGCTCCCACAATATTGCCTATGGACAAGCTTGCTTCCTTTTTAATTATGGCTGTTATTGTAGTCACCAGTTCGGGCAACGATGTACCCACAGCGACAAGAGTAAAACCTATTATAGTATCGGGGACGCCTAATTTTAAAGCCAACTGTTCGCCGTTATTTACCAACAACTGTGCGCCTCCCACAATGCCCGCTGCGCCTAAAACAAATTTGACTATATTTATAAAAACTGTATTATCTTTTTTGCTAACCGTTTTTGCAGCTTCACCTTTTTCACTCACATAACCGACATTGTTGATACTGCTTAAGGTTTGGGCCATCTGATGTTTATCCTTTTCGTTACCTTCTTTCTCATAATTCGCACTTTTATTA
>CALLXO010000135.1 GCA_937875645.1 uncultured Clostridia bacterium | reverse complement strand
CCCCTCATCCAACCCCACTACAAATACAGTCTTCCATTCTAAACCTTTTGCCGAATGAATAGTAGCTATAGTGACATAATCGTTGTTGTCCATGTCGTCAAGGTCGCTTTTTAAACTAATACTCTCTAAATAATCAAGCAAGCTTCCCTCAGGATTTGCCGAATAATATTCTGCAGCACTATGGATAAATTCGTTTAAGTTTTGAAGGGTACTTTCGTCAGTATTCTTTTGTGCATAATCCAACAGTTTGGATTGAGTTAGGGTACTTAGCACTAACTCGGGCAAAGTCAACTTTTGCGATGCTTCCGAAAGGTAATTTATCAACTGATAAAACTCCGCTAACTTTATTGATGTCGAAGTGTTAAAAACATTCTCTTCCTCTATATCTCTTAAAGAATGTAGCATACAAGTGCTTTTAGTACGTGCAAAGTCTTTTAGCTTTGCCAAAGTAACGTTGCCTATCCCTCTTTTGGGCGTATTAACGGTACGGAAAAAGGCTTCATCGTCGTAAGGGTTTATAATTAAACGAAGGTAGGCTGTTGCATCTTTAATTTCCTTTCTCTCAAAAAACTTAAAACCTCCAAATACTTTGTAGGTCACACCATAACTTAAACACTCTTGCTCAAAAACACGGGATAAAGCGTTCATCCGCATCAAAATAGCAAAATCAGAAAATTTGCAAGAACCACGCCTAACAAGTCCCTGTATGTTGTCCAACACAAAACGAGCTTCTTCCATCTCGTTTGAAGCAGAAAAATTTTCCACTCTAACTCCGTCAGCATTAGTTGTCCAAAGTTTTTTTTCGAAACGGTTGTCATTTTTGCTTATGACAGCGTTTGCCACTTCTAAAATCTTTTTGGTACTGCGGTAGTTTTGTTGAAGATAAAATATTTGCACGTTAGGGAAATCACGTTTAAAACGCATCATATTGTCCGCATCAGCACCCCGCCAACCGTATATTGACTGGTCGTCATCGCCTACAACAAATATATTGCCTTCTTTTCCGCTTAGCAGCATAAATATTTTATACTGAACAGCGTTGGTATCTTGAAATTCGTCAATGCTTATATAACGGAAACGCTCTCTGTATTTACTTAATACAGAGGGATAATCACGAAATAATATATATGTGTTTAGCAGCAAGTCGTCAAAATCCATGGCATTTGAATCTTTTAAACTTTTTTCGTAGGAAAGCAAAATTTGCGATAAAGCTTCGCCGTCACTCTCCAAAACTATCTTTGCTTCCTCAACAAATTCACCAATTGTTGCGCCGCTGTTTTTGGCCAAGGAAATAAGGTACTGAGCACGGTTTATTAATGCATCGCTGTTTTTCTCTTTTATAATACGCTTTAATACCCTTTTTGTATCTGTATCGGTATAAATAGTAAAACCGCTATTATATCCTAATTTGTTTGACTGAACCCTTAAAATAGAAGCGCACATGCTGTGAATAGTACATACTGTCATACCTCGTGTGTCACAGGTATTAAAAAGTCGCTCTTTCATTTCGTTGGCTGCTTTATTGGTAAAAGTTATTGCTAAAATATTGTAAGGGCTTACACCCTTTGCAATTAAATTCGCTATGCGGTTAGTTAATACTCGTGTTTTTCCGCTGCCGGCGCCTGCTAATACCATAACAGCGCCCTCCATTGTCTCTGCTGCTTTTTGTTGTTCGTCGTTAAGCGTTATCATCACTATAATTTACCATCACCTTTTTAACAAAATAGGGTTTGCCCTTCATTTCAAAATAATTTAAAAAATAAATGCAGTTTAATACGTAGGAAGAAAAAGAAATAAGCAGCAAAATGAGTATTAATACTACCAACGGTTTAAACAGAAATATTATTGAAAAAGCTACTAAACTGGTAATTGTTATGACAATAAAACTTTTTAAAAACAAATTCCAAAAATTGTCTAACATATACACTATACCCGTTTTAAACGCCTGACGAACTTTGGGAGTTTCGTTGATGTTTACTGGTAACCAATAAGCAAGGATAGCACTTCTTGCGCTTATTAAAGCAGCCCAAATCAGCAAGCTTATTATTATGCCTGTCATGCCTAAATTGATAAAGGTAATTAAGTATGCCCCTAAAGCTAAAAACAGACAGCACCAGTCCATAGTAAAATGGATAAGCACTCGTATCGAATTTATGCGTGCACTGTCCAAAAATTTTTTTATTACCGTCCAAAGATAATAAGGCTTAGAATTTGTCGTCATAAATTGATTTACGCTGTAAAAGGTGGGGTATACAGATAACCCAACAAGAAAATAAAAGGCATAACCAGCTAATACCGTTGACCATATTGCGGTAGCAAGCCTTACGTTAAAGTTAGGGATATTTGACAGCGATTGTGAAATGCTGTCAATATAACTTAGGATTTTTTGACTAAACTCCGCTTGGTCGGTGCTTCCCCAATTAATTAGGTAACTAATAAGCTCTTGCGTCTTATGAACTAATCCCTCCTGCTCTATTGCTTTTACAATGAGATTTCCAAAATTAAAGAAGAACAGTCCAAATATAGCTAC
>CALLXO010000134.1 GCA_937875645.1 uncultured Clostridia bacterium | reverse complement strand
TTTTTAGATTATTTTTTATCGCAAATCTATTATTTATTATAACTTTCGCCGTAAAGCTTTTTTACCGTCACGGTATAATTACCTTGCTCATCAAAAACAACTATGGGGTTTAACCATTTAATGCCCGCTTTGCCGTTTTTTGCGCAACGCATCAAAAACAAATTAGGAGCGGCATCTTTTTTGGGGAAAACAAGACAAATTTCCTTAGCTTCAAGGTTAAACTGCCGCCCTAAAGTGCAAGCATCTGCCAACCGCTCAAACTGATGAACAATATAAAGCGAGCCCCCGTATTTAAGCAGTTTTTCCGCCTGCATAAAAACGTCGCATAAAGTAAGTAAAACTTCATGACGGCATATACTTATTTTATCGGTATCTTGCCTTTGCCCGCTCCCAATTTTGCGATAAGGCGGATTTACTACTACTATATCAAAACAGTTGCCAATAAGAGTGTGACAACCTTTTATGTCCGTTAAAATCACGTTTATTTTGTCGCTTAAACCGTTGAGAGCTATACTGCGCTTGGACATATCGCACATATCAGGTTGAATCTCCACAGCGCATATCGATTGAGGATTTTGTTTTGCCGCAATGAGTATGGATATAACGCCGCTGCCGCTGCCTAATTCTACAATTTTTTTGTTTGATGCGTTTTTAACAAAATTAGCAAGCAAAACAGCGTCAGTAGTAAAGCGGTAGCCATCTTTTTGCTGAATAATTTTTAGACCCCTGTACTGTAAATCTTCCAACACTTCGTTACTCTTAAGCATATTTTTATTTTATCACAAAAAACTAATATAAAGCAAATTATATTGAGAAATTTACAAAAATAGCTAAAAAGAGAGCAAAATGCTTGAAAATATATCGTTTGTTTGATAAAATGGACTAAATAATGGATAATTTTGAAAATGAATTTTATAAATTGCTATATGCTAAAAACAGCAAATTGGCGGGCTTGGCACGTACAAGACTTGTTAATCCGCCTGCACTTAAAAACGAATTACACGAAGTGGCACTAAACCTTTCCGTACCCGAAGTTAATATTTTGGCTCATCTCGAAAACAAATTTGTGCCTCAAACAGAAACAAAAAAAAGTAAAAATTTGTGTATGACTCAGTTTGCCGATTTGTTAGGTTTTAGCAAAGCCACTATAAGCGTTGCGGTGGAAAGTCTTGTGCAAAAAGAACTTGTCGAAAGGTATTTTTTAAACAATAACCGTAAAACGACATATATAAGACTTACGCAATTAGGGCGGGAATTAGGCGAAACGGAAGACAGAATACACGCCGAATATTTAAAAAAGCAATTATTAAAACACGCAACGGAGGAAGAAATAATTGCAATAGACAAAGCATATGACACTCTTATTGCAATATATTCTAAATTTGAAAGTCAAAAAAAGCCGTAAATTATCAAAAAAATTTT
>CALLXO010000133.1 GCA_937875645.1 uncultured Clostridia bacterium | reverse complement strand
ATCGCGGTCGGAATGGCTACCAATATCCCTCCCCATAACTTAAGCGAAGTTATTGACGGGGTAATTGCCTATATTGACAATCGCAATATAAAACTAAAAGATTTGATAAAAATCGTAAAAGGTCCTGATTTCCCCACCGGTGGTTTTGTTATTGCAGAAGATATAAATAGAATTTACGAAACAGGCAAAGGCAGACTGATAATGCGTGCCAAAGTGCATATCGAAACGGCGGCTAATGACAAAAAGAATATAGTCATTACCGAATTGCCTTATCAGGTAAACAAAGCCGACCTGCTCACTAAAATTTTAGCGTTAAAAGAGAATAAGAAGGAACTTTTGGCAGGGATAAGCGACATCACAGACGAATCGGACAAGGACGGAATGCGTGCGGTTATTACTATCAAAAAGGATTATGACCCCAAACAAATTTTGAAAGTGCTTTTTAAATATAGCAACCTTCAATGCAATTTTGGTGTAAATATAGTTGCCATAGCAGACGGCAAACCGCAGCAGATGGGCTTGTTGGATATTATAGCTTACTATACCGATTACCAAAAACGCATAATCACCAACCGCACCAAATTTCAACTCAAAAAAGCCAAAGAGCGTGCTCATATTTTGGAAGGGCTGATTATTGCTGTTGCCAACATTGACGAAGTGGTAAAAATTATCAAAACATCTTCGTCAGTAAGCGACGCTCGAAGCAATTTGCGCTCTCGTTTTGGTATAAGCGAAATTCAGGCAGATGCCATACTCGAATTGAAATTAGCACGGCTGACTAAACTCGAAGTTACAAAGTTGCAAAAGGAACTTGCCGAGGTTAAAGACCAGATAGTGGAGCTTAATAAGATACTAAACAGCAAGCAAACGCTAAACGAAGTATTAAAGTCTGAACTTACGGCAATTAAGAGGGTATATAGGGACGAAAGGCGCACAACAATAGTAACTAATACGGAAGATATAAATATCCCCTGTGAAACGGACGAAAAACCTATCGAAAATTATGTGATAGGTCTTACGGGTGAAAAAACCGTTAAGTGTATCCCTGCTAAAAATTTTAATTTATCAATAAAAGATGCTTCGGAAAAAACCACTGCAAGCTCTCTTCACATTGATTTTACGGCAGCTTTAAGTACAAGTAAAGTTTTAATTATGACGGATAAAGGCAATTGTTATCAGACAACCGCCGACAAGTTTACCGAAACAAAATTCCGTGACAACGGCATTCCGTTGGAAAATATTTTTGCAGAAGCATCAGGCGAAACTCCTGTTGCTATATTTACTTATAACGACCAGCTCCCCAAAGGCAAATTGCTTTTTTATACAAAAAACGGTATGGTAAAACTTACCGATTGGAGCGAATACGGCTTGCTAAAAACTTCCTTTAATGCGGCAAGAATTCGTGAGGACGATGAGCTTATAAACGTGGAGGAATTGCTCACTGACTCTACAATTCTTTTTATTTCTAAACAAGGGATGTGTCTTAACATTTCTTATGCTGATGTACCCGAGCAAGGGAGAGTATCGGGAGGAGTTAAGGGAATGATGCTAAACGAGGGGGATAATATTGTATTTGCAGGACAAATAAACCCCGAGGGCGAAGTAATTGTAATTACCGATAAAGGTTTTCTTAAACGGGTATTAGCAAGCGAATTTGACACTATGACACGTTACCGCAAGGGCGTAAAGATAACGAGTTTAGGGGATAACGGCAAGAAAGTATTATGGGGGGGATATGTCACCGAACCCTACGATATTGCTTTAATGGATGCCGCATCGACACTAATAGTAAACACAGAGGAAATAAATATAGAATCACGCACAAGCAAAGGCAAACCGCACAAAACACGTAAAAAAGGCATGTCTCTTGTAAGCGTATACCCTGTAAAAACATCATTATAAATGTTAGTTTATTATTAATAAAATTGCACAAAAAATAGAACATAGAAATATTCTTTATAGAGTAATGGAAACAAAAAAAGGAGCTGTCTCACGTTATTCCGTAAGACAGCTTTTTATAAACTATTATATAATCTTCTTTTGCTATTCATTTGTTATTGCTTTATCTCTATTTCGTAAATAATAATGTAATGATAATTAGCTATTAAACATTCAAACATAATTTTTGAATTAATTTATCACGTTAATCTAGCTGTGTCTCTTCCCATTCGCTTATTCCTTTGGGGAGAGTTATTTTGCCGTCAAATTCCTTCATTTCCATTTTTATGATGCTGGAAGCTCCCTTCTCATAAACCGTCATGTCAATTTTCATAGCTTTAAGCACTTTTAAAGCATCGAACACAAAAAACGCCTTGCCTTTGATGTAAAAATCACCTTCTGTTTGAGAAAATACCATTTTAACTTTAGTGCCTTCGGTATCATCGATATACACTTTGGTATTCAGTCCTTCGATGGTTTCAGTATCAAAAGCAAATAAATCTGAAAACTCCTCGCTGTCCATTTGTCCGACGAGGTCAAAGGCTTCCATCAAACTCGAAAGCATCATAGAGTCTTCGTCCTTTATTTTTGTTTTAACTTCAGAGCCTGCGGTTTTGAGATTAGAATAATAATATTCGCCGTCATGGTAAGCTTCCATACTCATATTGAGTGTGCCTGTCATGTCTATTTTATAGGATAACAAATCTTGAGTGTCAAGGTATTTCAGCGTTGCTTTCATACCAAGGTCTGCATTTTTAAGCTCAAGATTTATGTACAAACCATTCATAGAGCCAAACGCAACATCAGCATCAAGACCCATTAAGGCTGTATTAATTTTATCATCGGCAACTAATACATACTTACCGGAAAAAACATCCGTGCAACCTACAAAGCAAAAACAAAGAGACAAGCAAATAGCTATTGTCAAAACAATTGATAAAAGTTTTTTCATAAAAACCTCCTTTATATTAGACATTATATTCTATTTTGAAAATAAAATCAATAGTATTTTTTAAAAAAATTAAAAAAATATTATTATTATACTTTTGTTTAAAAAAAAACTTAACAATGAACATTGATATATTATTATAAATATTATCTACCAGTCATATCTTCCCAAGAATAAACTTCCCTCGGAATATTCACTCTACCTTTATATTCGGTAATTTTATAGCTAATAATATATGAATATTTATTTTCTTTCATATAAATATCAAACTTTGCCCCTTTAAGCTTTCTAGTCTTATTAAAAACAAAAAATATCTCTCCTATATTGTTTGTTTTGTTTTGTTTATCATTAATAACAATTTTTATTTTTGCGCCATTGGAAAAATCAGCAAAATAGTTTATATTTTCATCATCTAATCCAAAAGAGA
>CALLXO010000132.1 GCA_937875645.1 uncultured Clostridia bacterium | reverse complement strand
AATTTGGCAACAAATATGTAAGAGTAAAAGGTGTAAGATGGTTTACAAATTTAGATACAATAAAACGTCATCAAAATATTACATTATATAAAAAATACAACGCTAAGGAATATCCAAAGTATGATAATTTTGACGCTATCGAAGTTTCTAAGGTAGCGGAAATCCCCTATGATTACTTTGGTGCTATGGGTGTCCCTATTACCTTTTTAGATAAATATAATCCTGACCAGTTTGAGGTCATTGCGTTGGGTATAGTTGGCAGCATTGATTTTTCTTGTGAAAAGAAAATGGAGATACTAAAAAACGGTAAACCCACAGGGAAATTCACAATCAATGCAAAAGGCACTCTTTATCGAAAGTATAATCCAGAATATGATATTAAACCGCCTGCTTTTAAGAATGTAGAAACAGGTGAATTATACTCAAGCATTTACGCCCGAATAATAATAAAACGTAAAGGAGCAAAAAATGAAAATTGAGCTAAACGAAATAAGGGTAAGAGAAGTTGTAGAAAATTATGTTGACAATGCCGAAGAAGGTGTTATCGGTTACAACGGCAAGTTAAATATACGTCCAAAATATCAACGGGAATTTGTCTATGACAATAAAAAGCGGGACGCTGTTATTGATACCATATTTAAAAATTTTCCTCTTAATGTTATGTATTGGGTTAAAAACGAGGACGGTACTTTTGAGGTGTTGGACGGGCAACAACGCACAATTAGTTTTTGTCAATATGTTGTAGGAGATTTTTCTTTTAAAGACCGTTATTTTCACAATTTGACTAAAACAGAAAAACAGCAGATTTTGGACTACAAACTTATGGTATATTTTTGCGAGGGCAACGATAAGGAAAAATTAGACTGGTTTAAAATTATCAATATTGCCGGCGAAAAGCTGACAGAACAGGAATTGCGAAATGCCGTATACACAGGCAGTTGGCTGACAAGCGCAAAAGCAAAATTTAGCAAAACCAACTGTGCCGCTTATCTGTTGGCAAAAGACTATGTCAGCGGCAAAGCAATTAGGCAGGAAATTTTAGAAACTGCACTAAAATGGATAAGCTTGGGATTTATCGAAAGTTATATGGCTGTTCATCAACATGACCCCAACGCAAATGAGCTTTGGACATATTTTAGAAACGTTATTGAATGGGTTAAGCTTAATTTTACTACCTATCGTAAGGAAATGAAAGGTATCGAGTGGGGTGCCTTATACGACAAATTTAACGGTAAGATGTTGGATGCCAATAAGCTGGAAAAACTGATTTCTGATTTGATGATGGACGATGATGTGACTAGCAAAAAAGGTATATACTATTTTTTGCTTCATGGTGACGAAAAGTTTTTGAATATTCGTGCTTTTACCGACAACCAAAAGCGGGAGGCTTACGAAAGACAAAAGGGAATATGCTTTAAATGCAGCAAAAAATTTGAATTAGCTCAAATGCATGCAGACCATATTACCCCATGGAGTAAAGGCGGAAAAACCTCTAACGAAAATTGCAAAGTATTGTGTGAACACTGCAACAGACTTAAAAGCAACATTTGATTTTTTGTCTGTTTGGCTATATTTCATATTTTCTCTAATAAGGCAAACTTTTTTATGTTTTAATTTTTTTAAAAGGTAAACGGGCTAATTTAATTTTCTTTTAAAAAGGGCGTAATCGTTTTTTATGCCCGCTTTTGTAAGCCCTTTGCTGCAAGCGACAGCTAAAAAATACGCCGCCACAACGCTTAAAATATCTTTAATAATATAGGGCAGCGAGACAAGCACAAAA
>CALLXO010000131.1 GCA_937875645.1 uncultured Clostridia bacterium | reverse complement strand
CCTTTGAGCTAGTCATAACGCTTGTTATTGCAGAAGTTGCATGTATCCCTATGAGCGACAGAAACTTGCCGCTTACTTACGGGTTGGTGAGTATTTTAACGCTTTACATTGTGCATCAATTTATTATTTTGCTGTCAAAAAATATAAAAATGCAGTCGATTATAAGCGGCAAACCTCTTTTAGTAATAGACAAAAAGGGTATAGATATGCAATCCTTAAAGGGCTTGAATATGCAAGTAAACGATTTGTTGCAAGCAATACGCAACACAGGATATTTTAGCGTAGAGGAAATTGAGTACGGACTAATGGAAACAAACGGTCAGTTGTCCATAATACCTAAAAAATCACTTGAGAACAAACAAAAATCACTTCCTATACCTTTAGTTATGGAAGGTAAATGGTGCGAAGATGAATTTACGGAGCATGATATTCCCATAAAAAAAATAGAACGTCTGCTAAAAGAGAAACATCTTAATGTTAAAGATTTAATTTTTTTGACTGTCGACCAAAATGACCATTTTGTGACTCAGCATAAACGCAAAGGAATAATAAGCTGGGACAGCCCAAAAAGTAAGGTGATAAAATGAAAAGTATAGTTATCCCCCTCATTGTTTTAGCGTTGATTATCGGATTTGGCATTTACGAAGTAATTTCTATTAATAATATATACGGAGCATTTGAAGAAAAAGTAGATTATATGATTACCCTTGCCGAAAACAAGTCGCTTACAGAGGAAGAATATGATTATTTTTGTGAGATATGGTTAGAAGTCAGGGCAAAATCGGAATTTTTTTTGCCACATAACGATGTTTACGAGATAAACATTAGAGTGTCAGAAACAAAAGCGTATGTGCAAGAAAGAGATTACGAATTATGCTTAGGTCACTTAGAGGTTATAAAGGATTTATCAAATTATATACGGCACTTTACCCGCCCCGACCTCCCCCACGTTATGTGATTACCTTTTTTTAGTGGTTTTGGCGGCAGGGCTACTGCCTTGCAATACTTTTATCTCAATTTCCTCATCGGTATTGCGGAAACCTACTCCTACCACTTCCTTCACGTTATAAACAATTGCAAAAGCGTCGGGGTCTACGCTTCTAATAAGCGCCCGCGCTTTTTTCAGTTGTCTTTTGTAGATAACACACATAATCATAGTTCTGTCCGTGTGCGAATACATGCCTGTAACTCTTAGTACTGTTAGCCCTCTGCCCAAACCATTTAAAAGAGCGTTGGACACCTCCTGCGCTTTATCAGTAATAATATCAAAACCGTAAGCGGAGGAATATCCTTTATAAATTTGGTTTTGCACTAAATGAGCGACAAATTGCGCAGTAACAGAATAAATCAGCACGGATAAACCGTCACCATTGGGAGTTAGCCATTGGCTTGCCGCAGCGGCAATTGCAATGGTAATTACGTCAATATAAAGGATAACTCTAAAATAGTTGCTGCTTGTGCGTTTTTGAAGGAGCATAGTAATAATGTCGCTTCCCCCTGTTGAACCCTGAATATTGAGCATAATAGGCAAACTTACGCCAGACAGCGCACCTCCTAAAAGAGTGTACAAAACTTTTGTTTCGCCGCTTGCCGGTACTGTGCCAATAATTTGAGCTAAATTACTCAATGATATTGCTTGCATAAAAATTGCCATCAGCACCAAACACGCCGCTGTTTTTAAAGCAAAACCTTTTTCTGTTTTGAAATAAGCAATAATAATGAGAGGTAAATTAACGGCAAGCAAAAATGCACCGGTATAAACGGGAGAACCAGAAGTAAATATCCAAGTGAGACTACTTACTATGCTGACTGCACCACCTAATGTGATATTGTTGGGTATTAGCAATAATTCTAAAGCTACGGCGCGGGTAAATGCCGCCAAAATAATCTGAAGAACTACTTTTAGCCGCCTATTTTTTGCATGAGAAACACTATGCTTTTGTTGTGTTGTATCTTCCTTTAGCTCTTTTTCTGTTATTTCTCTATCACCGCCCTTGTCGTTTATCGGCGAAAAATATATAAAACTGTTTCTCTTGCTCATTT
>CALLXO010000130.1 GCA_937875645.1 uncultured Clostridia bacterium | reverse complement strand
TTAGTCCGTTTATTGCTAAAATAAGACTATTTAAATCAAATTTTACTATAATAAAAAAAATCATAAGCACAAATAAGCGGCATTGTTTTGTAATATTTGCCATTTTGTATATAAAAAATCAAAGCTAAATTAAGTGTTTTTTGTAATAAATTGTAGAAAGATTTTGTTTTATATTGAATTTTAAGATTTTATATGATACTATAATGTTTATAAAGGAAAACTATGGAATATATTGCAAGGAAAAACGAAGAAAACGGCAAGGAACAACCTTTAAAGGATCATCTTAAAAATGTAGCAGAATTAACCTCACAGTTTGCTTCCATATTTAAAAGTGATAATTTAGCTTATCAGATTGGATATCTGCACGATATAGGTAAATATTCCGATGCGTTTCAAAAACGCATTAGAGGCAGCTTGTTGAGAGTGGACCATTCTACTGCCGGAGCAAAAATAGCACAAGAAAAATTTCATCAGTTGCTTTCAATAATAAGCGGATATTGCATTTGCGGTCATCATGCCGGCATACCTGATTTTGGCTGCGATGCTGACAACGCCGAAAGTTCCACCTTAAAAGGCAGATTAAAAAAGCCTATAGAGGACTTTAGTTCTTTTAAAAAAGAGCTTGAGATAAGGGAATTTAAAGACGTCTCTGAAGCAGGGGCAATAATACGTGTTTCAAAAAATCAGCCTGACTTTGCCTTGTCCTTTTATGTCCGCATGCTGTTTTCCTGTCTTGTTGATGCTGATTATCTTGATACAGAAAGATTTATGAGGGGAGAAACAAATAGAAGTATACATTGCGATTTTTCTGTCTTTAAGCAAAAATTAAGCAAAAAAATGGCACAGTATCAACACTTACCAGGTATTATAAACCAAAAACGCAGGGAGATTTTACAGTGCTGTCTTTCCGCAGCGGAAAGCAAAAGAGGTATGTTTAGGCTTTCTGTCCCCACCGGCGGAGGAAAAACGCTTTCTTCTATGGCGTTTGCGGTTAACCATTTACTAAAGCACGGTTTAAAAAGAATTATATACGTGATACCTTATAGCAGTATAATCGAACAGACTTCAAATGTTTTTAAAAAAATATTTGGAGAAGAATACGTGCTCGAACATCATTATAATTACCAATACGATTATGATGAAAATAACAACTTATCTGCTATGCAAGAAAGACTCAAACTGGCAACTCAAAATTGGGACATGCCTATAGTAGTAACCACAAATGTGCAGTTTTTTGAATCGTTGTTTAGCAATAGAAGTAGCCGTTGCCGAAAACTTCATA
Organism: uncultured Clostridia bacterium; assembly: GCA_937875645.1. Classification (GTDB taxonomy): domain Bacteria; phylum Bacillota; class Clostridia; order Christensenellales; family CAG-314; genus SFEB01. The sequence goes on along the minus strand of CALLXO010000130.1, from coordinate 3,062 downwards.
ATATTTGTCAAAGCGTGATAGTTTTTGATGAAGTACAAATGTTTCCTTACGATTTTTTGCAACCTTGTCTTAAAGCAATTAGCGAATTAGTAAACAATTATGGTTCTTCGGTTGTTTTTTGCAGCGCAACTCAGCCGAATTTTGATTTTTTGTTAGCGGGACAACAAATAAAGGAGATTGTAGAAAACAGTCATGAGTTGGAAGTAGTATTCAAAAGGACAGAAATTATTAAAACAGGTGTATTGTCGGAAGAGGATATTGTCCAGCGCATTAAAACGCACAATCAGGCACTTGTAGTTGTTAATAGCCGCAAGGAAGCTCTCAGTATATTTGAAAATTTAGCGGAAAAGGAAAGTTATTGTCTTACTACCTTGTTGACGCCTTTAGATCGAACAAAAGCGATTAAAAAGATAAAAGATGATTTGAGAGAAGGCAAAACTTGTCGAGTAATTTCCACTCAACTTATCGAGGCGGGCGTGGATATAGATTTCCCTGTGGTTTACAGAGCAGTAGCGGGGGTTGACTCTATAATACAATCAGCAGGCAGATGCAATAGAGAAGGGAAAGCGGACAAGGGGTATGTGTATGTTTTTAGACCCCAAAAGGAAATTAAAAGGAAAGGTCACTTATTGCAAGGTATTCAAATAGGAGATATGATAATGAACGAATTTGACGATATTAGTTCGTCTGAAGCTATTGAAGCATATTTTAAATATGCTTATGCGGCTAAAAACTTGGACATTAACAGCATATTGAATTGTTTTGTAAAAAAGAAAAATGCCGCTTTGTTAGATTACGAATATAAAAGAGCTGCTGATAATTTTAAGTTGATAGACAATGACCAAAAACAAATAATTATTCCCGATGCTGATGTTGCTTTGCTAATAGAAAAAATAAAATATTCAAAATCACCTAATAAGTTTTTAAACAGATTGCAACAAAAGAGTGTTTCAGTTTATTTTTATGAGTTCGATAAGCTATTTAACGACAAAAAGATTTTTGAGGTCATTGAAGGCGTATTTATGCTACAAGACATTTCTTTATACAGCAAGGATAAAGGATTAAATATATTTTACGACGACAAAAACGAATTTTTATGTGTTTAAGGAGGTATCAAAAGATGGGTTACGGAATTTGCTTAAAAGTATGGGGAGATTATGCTTGTTTTACAAGACCAGAGATGAAGGTGGAAAGAGTCAGCTACGATATAATGACGCCTTCGGCGGCAAGAGGTATTTTAGAGTCAATTTACTGGAAGCCGGCAATCAAATGGGTCATTGATAAAATACACGTGATTAATCCCATACTGTTTACCAACATAAGGCGCAATGAGGTAAGTGACAAAATTTCTGTTTCTAAGGTTTTAGCTATTGCTAAAGGAGTTGATGAGGAATTTTATACCGTGACTACCGAAAACAGGCAACAAAGAGCTTCATTGATACTTAGAGATGTGTGTTATTTTATAGAAGCACATTTTGAGATGACAGATAAAGTGGGCGAAAGGGATAACGAAAAAGAGCATTATAATATCGCAATAAGGAGAATGAGCAAGGGACAATTTCATAAACAGCCTGTTTTTGGCACGCGAGAATTTCCCGCTTTCTTTGAGCTAGTAGATAAGCCGGACAAAAGCGAACTAAAAGGGGAGCAAGATTTAGGTTTTATGCTTTTTGATATGGATTTTAAAGGTTGTAAGGAAAAAAATATATTCTACAACGATGCTGACCCTATTTTTTATCGGCCTAAAATGGTGGACGGCGTGGTAGATGTTTTAAAATGTTATAAGGAGACCGTTAAATTATGATTATTTCCGCATTAAACAAGTATTATGAAATATTGTCGCACGACGAAGACAGCGATATTGCTGCTTACGGTTTTTCTAAAGTTAAAGTATCTTACAAATTTTGTATAGATAAAAATGCACGACTGATAGGCATACATACTCTAAAGAATATCAAAAAGGTAGGAAAAAAAGAAATCGAACTTCCTATTGTTATGACGTTGCCGCAACAAGAAAAGAGAGCAAGCAATATTGTATCTAACTTTTTATGCGATAATGCAGGGTATGTAATTGGTCTTTTTACATCGGAAAAAGACAAAGAGAAAACAGATATTAAATTTGCATCATTTAAAAAACTGCACAATGATATTTTAGCAGGAGCAAATAATTATTATGGAGATATTTTTCTAAACTTTATAAACTCTTTTTCTATAGGAGGATATGAAGAAATTATTAATCCTTTAAAAATAGATTTAGATAAAGGAGGATTTATAGTTTTCGAAATAGACGGTAAATTGTTACACGAGGAGGAAGATATTAAAAAGCTTTGGCTTAATTTTAAGTACAATAAAGCAGACAAGTTGCCTGTCATGCAGTGCGCTGTGACGGGCAAAAAATCTAATATAGCTATTCTTCATCCAAGTATTAAAAACGTTAGAAATGCACAAAGCTGCGGAGCTAATCTTGTATCTTTTAATGCCGATTCGTATGAATCATACAATAAAACAAAAGGACAAGGTTTAAATTCCCCCATTTCAGAGGAGGTAGCATATAACTACACTACTGTCCTTAACCATATGCTTGCTTCAGATGACCAAAAGGTTCAGTTGGCAGATGCTACTACGGTATTATGGGCGGAAAGCAAGGATAAAGGTTACACCGACTTTATGAATTTTTTGATATCTCCTAAAACAACAACAGACGAAGAAGGAAACAGAAATATAGAATACGAAAAGAATGTTTACGGTATATTACAAGCATTTAAACAAGGGATAAAACCTGATTTTGATGCTGTCCAATTAAATCCCGATGTTAAATTTTATATCCTAGGTTTGTCTCCCAACGCATCACGTATTTCTGTCAGGTTTTTTTACTTTAATAGCTTTGCTAACATTATTAAAAAGATATCTGAGCATTACAGCGATATTGAAATTGAAAAAATGTATCCTAACCAACCTGATTCGATACCTCTTTGGATGTTTTTAAAGGAAACAGAAAATCCAAAATCTCGTAACGATATAAATCCTTTGTTGGGGGGTAGTTTGATGAGGTCAATTTTTAC
>CALLXO010000129.1 GCA_937875645.1 uncultured Clostridia bacterium | reverse complement strand
GCTCTTAAATCGCAAAAAAACTTGCTCCATAGCGTTTTGGTCGCCTGATTTTGCTTCTAAAATTAATTCGTCTTTAATTTCCAAATTGTTCCTTTGATTTTACCTATACCTAAAATTTTCTGTATTGTCAAAAATAATTATTGTCTTTGCCGCAACGCTTCGTAAACAGCCACGCCGCAAGCAACAGAGGCATTTAGACTGTTGATTTTGCCCCGCATACTTAAAGAAATTACGCCATCGCAGTTTTCCTTAATTAAACGGCTTACGCCTTTGCCTTCGCCTCCTATCACTAAACATATCCTGCCCTTTAAGTTTGTCTCATATATGCTTTTGCCTCCCATATCAGCAGCAAATATCCACAAACCCGCTTTTTTAAGATCATTAATGGTGTTGGTAAGGTTAGTAACTTTTGCAACCTTAATGTGATTACTCGCTCCCGCACTGGTTTTTATTACTGTTTCGTTGACTCCTACGGCACGGTTTTTAGGGATAATAATCCCGTGAACGCCCGCGCACTCGCACACTCTAAGTATACTGCCTAAATTGTGCGGGTCTTCCACTCCGTCCAGTAAAACAATAAACTCTTCTTCGCCCCGCTGTTTTGCTTCCTTTAAAATATCTTCCACGTCGCTGTAATTAAAAGAAGTCACTTTAGCTATAAAACCCTGATGTTTTTTTGTAACGCTGACTTTATCCAATACGTTTTTTTCAACAAATTGTATTTTTATGCCTTTTTCTCTCGCAAGCGCAATTATGGGGTGGTTGGCGCCTTTTTCCACAAGCAAACCTTCTATTGTGGTGTCTGCTTTCAATGCTTCATAAACGGCATTTTTGCCTTCTATATTCATAAATTATCTCCTGTAATTTCCTTAATGCTTAAAATCTGAACAAGTCTTTCCTCTTGACCTGTAAGATATAAAAACCCTAAAACAGCTTCGTATCCGCTGGCTTTTTTGTAATCACATAGCTGCGCATTTTTTGCGGAGGAATGCGAGTGAGCATTGCGGGCACGCTTAAAAATATCCGTCTCCTCTTCGCTTAGGTTAGGCAAAATTAAATCAGCTAAAATGCTTTGATTGACTGCCGATACTACCTTACCTGCCGTTGTGTGCAGCCGTCCCGCTTTGGCATCGCTTGTTGTTGCTAACGACTGTCTTACAAAAAGCGTATGCACCGCATCGCCGACGTAAGCCAAGACAAGAGGGTTAAGCGCCTTTGCTTGATTAACGCTTAAATTAACTTTTTCCATTATTTTGTTATTTTAACACAAAACAGCAAACTTATCAACGGTTTTGATAAAAGCAGAACTCTCTCTTCAATCTAAATTTCTATAGCACAACGCAAATGAAATAACCGATTTGTGTTATTCATGTGAAATTATCGAAAAATTGTTGCATAATTCGACAAAATCAGCTAAAATACTAAGCATAGGTTATTAAGGTAATGGTATGAAATCTTTTGTCAAAATCTCGCTGTGTTTTTTGTTCGCAACGCTAATTTTACTCGGTTTTAGCGCCTGTACAACAAATGGCGACGTGACTCTAATTGCTGAAAGTTTTGAGTACGAAAAAGGCATTTTTAAGCTTACTGTCGGTTGTGAGGTGGAGAGCTTCTGTTTAAACGATTACATAAGCGTTGCAGACAGCTCTGAGTGGAAAATTTATAAAGATAAAACTTTAAAGCAGGAAATTTTAGAAAAAACAGTGACCTTAAAAGAAGGCACAAACATTTTTTTTGTACACGTTTTTTGCTCTAACGCACAAACCACATACCCTTTTGAAATTTATAAAAAACGCATTTGCCAAGTGCAGTTTAGCGGAACGGCAAGCGATATTCTTGTTGAGGAAGGAAGCTTTATTGACTGTCCTGCTGTTTTTCCAACTAAAACAGGCTATATTTTTGCAGGCTGGAATTTTGATTTTACGGAAAGTATAAGTAGCGACACCGTCATCGATGCCTTGTGGCAAGCAAAAACGTATATTATTTGTTTAGACGCCGAGGGCGGACAAGTGGAGAGTGACACCATAGAAATAGCCTTTGACAGTCCCCTTGTTTTGCTCCTTCCTGTAAAACACGGTTATTCTTTTGACGGTTGGTATAATGACGAGATAAAACAAGAAAATGAAATTTGGAAAAAAGACGAGGACATGTTCCTTACGGCGCATTGGCAGCCAATTTATTATCAGATTTTGTACAACCTTGTCGGAGGGACAAATAACACTGCTAATCCATCATTCTTTAATATTGAGGACAATATTAATTTGCAGCCCCCTACAAGAATCGGCTATGAATTTGACGGCTGGACAGCGAAGGGGCAGACTTTGCCTACAAAAGAGGTAGCAATAAAAAATGAAACAGGCGAAAAGAATTTTACAGCCCATTGGACACCGAAAAGTTATGAAATTACTTTAGACTGCATGGGGGGAGAATGCAAATTTGATACTATTAGCGTCACCTTTGGCAAAGAAAACAAGTTGCCAGAAACTTCAAAGAGAGGTTACGAATTTATCGGCTGGTTTTTAGGTAAGGAAGAAATCTGCTCTGAATCCCTTTGGACTATAGCAGAAGATGTCATTTTGAAAGCTAATTGGGAAGTAATAATTTACCAAATTACATATGAGCTTTACGGCGGCGAAAACGATCCCAACAATCCCAACACTTATACCATTGAGGATGAAACAATTGTCTTACTTCCCGCAACAAAAAAAGGGAATATCTTTTGCGGCTGGCAACAACAAAAAAATGACAACGATATTGTAAGTTACATTGAAAATATAGAGCACGGAAGCGTGGGAGATGTTACGCTTGCCGCTCACTTTGAAGCAGGCACAGAAGGATTAGAGTTTACCGCAGTAAAAGATTACAATAAGGTAATAATATATTACGAAGTAATTAATTATACAGGACAAGCAAAAGAGGTCGTTATTCCGGAAAAATATATGGACTTGCCAGTAAAAGCAATAAAAAGCGGCTCTTTTTTAAACTCCGCTCATGTTTTAACGCTAACTATTCCTACTTCGGTGGAAAAAATTGAAGAAGGTGCTCTCAGCGGCTGTTGCTCTCTAAAGGAAATTGTTTTGCCTTTTGTCGGCTCCATGAGAGGAAATTCTAGCACTCAAAGTTGTCTTTTTGGTTGGATTTTTGGAAATAAATGCATGGAAAATAGCAGTCAAACTATCAGCAGATATAATAACAATAGTTCATACACCTTTTATATACCAAATTCTTTAAAAAAAGTTACCGTTACAAACGAAAATCAAATTGGACAAAATGCATTTGAAAATTGCACATTTATTACTGAAATTTGCTTAAATGAGGAGGTTTTTAATATTGGAAGTTACGCTTTTAGCGGATGTGCTTCTTTAACAACTTTGAATATACCTATTAACAGCAACATAAAAGAAATAGGCAACGGCGCTTTTAAAGACTGCACTGCATTAGCTTTTTTGTATCTACCCGATAAATTAGAGCATTTAGGTGCAAACGTATTTGAAAACTGGACAAGCAGTCAAACCATAAGCCTTCATGCAGATGTTTTCGATGCAACTTCTTTTAATGCGTGTCAGGCAACACTCGTCTACCGCGAAAAGCCTTAATTTTTAATACATCTATAAAAAATTGCAAACCGCTTTCCAAAACAGAATCATCAAAGTCAAAGAAAGGGCTGTGTAAGCTATGGGTATTTCCTATGCCTAAAAAGCTGTACAGAGAGGGGCAAAGGCTGTTATAAAAACTAAAATCATCACATAGAAAAAGCGCATCTGTCGTTTGTATTTGTATATTGTTTTTTATTTTACGAAAAAGCGTTGCTTCGTTTTTAACAGGCGGATTGCCTTCGCTTTCAT
>CALLXO010000128.1 GCA_937875645.1 uncultured Clostridia bacterium | reverse complement strand
GTTGTGCCTATATTTTTGCTCAGTCCAAAATCGCTTATGCCGTATATTATGCCAAAGTTTACTGCTTTTGCAGCACGACGCATATTTTCCGTCACCATCTCACTTGGTATCCCAAAAATTTCCGAAGCTACACGGGCGTGAATATCCTGACCGTTAACAAATGCCGAAATCAGATTTTCGTCGCCGCTGAAATATGCTAAAAGGCGCAGTTCTATCTGGCTATAATCGGCAGAAATTAACATATCGTATTTTGGCAAAAATGCCTTACGAATTTCTTTACCCATTTCGTCACGGACAGGAATATTTTGAAGATTAGGGTCACTGCTGGACAACCTGCCTGTCGTCGTTAAAGTTTGGTTAAAGTGCGTATGAATTAAACCGTTTTTTATGAGAGGTATTAAGCCTAAAACATAAGTACCGTTAAGTTTTGTCAACTGTCTTATTTTTAATATAAGTTCCACAATAGGATGAGCATTAATAAGGCTTTCTAAAACGTCGTTATCTGTGCTGTAGCCTGTTTTTATTTTTCTGCCCCTTTGTAAGCCTAATTTATCAAAAAGTATACCGCTCAACTGCTTAGGACTAAGTATATTGAATGTTTCGCCCGCTAAGAGATAAACTTGTTGAGAATATTGTTCTATCGCTACAGAATAGCTGTCGTTAAGCGAATTCAAAAAGTCAACGTCTACCTTGACGCCTTCTTTTTCCATATCGTACAAAACAAAAGACAAAGGCAATTCAACTTTCTTGTAAAGGTCAAAAGTGCCGGTATTGTTTAGCTGTTTAAGGTAATGGTCCTTTAAGGACAATAAGGTTTCTGCATATCCAACACAGCCATGCGAAACTTTTACCGATTCAAAATTTTTGATACTACGGTATTCTGTCAAATATTGCATAAGGTCAATGTCGTATTGTATGTTTTTAATTTCAGTATCAAATTCAAAAAGAAAACGATTTGCCGCTTTGCCGTCATAAACGGTTTTGGGTATGTCGCTATTTAGTATTGGTTGCAGTGTTTTAATAGCAGAGGAAAAGCTAATCCCCTCCAAAAAATTGTCGCTTATTTGAATTTTATAATCCTGTCCTTTTTGGGTTGCCAAATAAATGTCGTTTTCGAAATGCAAGGCAAGTTGGTCGGATTTTAACAGCGTATGGGTAAGTTTTGCCAAATCGTCAGGCTGGGTAATTATAATTGTATCTAAAACTTTTTGCTCTTGTCTTGTTTCCGTTGTTTGCGTAAAGGTGAGCCTTTTAATAATGCTTCTAAACTCTAATTCTTCTAATTCTTTTTTGACTTGATCATCAAAAACAGGTAAACCGCAGTCCAAAATATTGCAATCTAATTTTACGTTGACGTCAATTGTCGCAAGCTCTTTTGATAAATACGCCATTTCTTTATTGTCAATTAGCTTTTGACGCACTGCGCCCTTTATGCTGTCAATGTTACTATATATATTGTCAAGATTGCCAAATTGTTGGATTAAATTTGATGCGCCTTTTTCGCCTATGCCCCTGACACCAGGTATATTGTCGGAAGCGTCGCCGCGCAAAGCCTTATAATCTACCACTTGTTGAGGGGTAAGACAATAACGTTCTTTCAAAGAAATTTGGTCAAGATATTCCACCTCGCTGACACCTCTTTTTGTCAGCATAACCGTTGTCGTTTGGTCAATAAGCTGCAACAAGTCTCTGTCGCTGGTCAGTATCACCGTATTGTCGGCGCATTTTTTGCTTACTGTGCCTATTATGTCGTCTGCTTCGACACCTGCCTCCTCAAGGTATTTGATGCTCATTTTTTCTAGAAGATTTTTTAACATGGGCAACTGCTCCGCTAAATCAGTAGGCATTGGCTTGCGGTTGGCTTTATAAGCAGGATACAGTTTTTTGCGGAAATTTACGCCATACTTATCAAAAGCGACAATGATATGCGACGGCTTTATTTCGTCAAGTGCCTTTAAAAGAATATTCAAAAACCCCAAGACGGCGTTTACGTTTTTGCCCTCACGGTTGACTAAAGCGGGCAAAGCATAGTATGCCCTGTTTAATATGCTGTTTCCGTCAATCAATACGATTTTTTCCATTGCTCTCCTTAAATGTGGCGGTATCCAATAACGCTAAATTTATTATACCACATTATAAGGATTTTGTTTAAAAATTTTTATTAGCCATACTATAACGGATAATACGTAGATTCTGCCTAAAGGAGAAAACCTTAGTTAATTATCCCAACAAAACTTAAACCGTATCAATAATTAGTGATACCTATCCCCACAAAATATTTAACTACAAATCAATACAAACGCCTTTGAGCAAGACTTCAAAATTTCACCTTAGTAGAATAGAGTTTACTGCTTAACAAATATTTTTACCAAGTGTTGCATTAAACTTTACAATTGAGGTGTTTTATAATCTAAACCTATATAATCACTCACGTTTACTAATACATTCAGCAGGTT
>CALLXO010000127.1 GCA_937875645.1 uncultured Clostridia bacterium | reverse complement strand
CAAAACATTAAAAAATCCTATAAATTGCGATGTTTTGCCGCCCACAAAAAAGAATAGATTTTTGATTGGTTTGGGGCTGTCTGTTTTATTATGCTGTACTACTATGCTGACGGTTTCGGGTTATCTTAATATAGAAATGTGGCAAATATGTCTTTGTTTTGCTTTTATCGTGTTTTTAATTGCAGCTCTTTATTTTTTGGCAACAAAACAGCGAGCAACTGTTATTAAGTCCACTTTCAAACGATTACCTTATTTGTTAGCACCCTTTATTTTGTCTATGTTTGTGGATGGTTTTAGCGTTAGAAAAAAATGGTTTTACGGAAAAAATCGCACAATTTTTATCAATGGGCAACAAAGTTTTTTCTTTTGGGGCGGCTTCATACTTGTTCTCTAACGTCATAAACAACATACCTATGAGCGTATTGTTTTCTTCTGTTTGTTCTAAACTGTCCCACCCTTTACCAGCCGTTTTTGCCTCCATTGCCGGCAGTAATTATGGAGCACTGTTAACACCCGTGGGTGCGCTTGCAGGCATAATGTGGACGGATTTATTAAAAACTCAGGGAATAAATTTTCGCTTACCAAAGTTTGTGCTTTATTGCGGCGTATGCTCGCTTGTCTCTTTTTTTGTAACACTTCTAGTTTTGAATTTTCTCTTTTAAAAAAGAAGAGGTATTCTCTTCTTTTGGTTAGATTATTTATGCGTTTGGCGCAAATCAATATTTTTTATTATCTATTATACTATTAAGCTTAATCTTCTTAAATGAATTTTTCTGTATTTACGTTTTGTTTTTATTCAAAGCAACAAATTAATTAGCGAAACCATTCCGTTGGCTAAAATGCCCGCAACTATACCGCCGATAGTATGGAAAAGTATAGCCCAGCCTGTCATCTCTCTCATATTCAAGCTGTCCATCATAGAAACGTGGGTAGAGAGGTATCCGCTCCAAAACATACACATAGCTGTAAAAACCGCAACGTTGTTAGGAGTCAAAATTAACATTCCAGCCGTTATGCCTTTTTCGATAACGCCTAATGCTGCCCCTGCGCTGCCTAAGGCGGTCAGCGGAACAGCGATGCTTGCCGACGATTCAAAACCAAACAAAAACTTAATTACGGGCGCCATCCAATCGCCTATTAATGGTATGAGTCCTATGCCTTCGTTTACTCCGCCGGTATAACCGTCTATTGGTTTTCCGTTAGAAAGCATAAGCACCAAAGTAGCAATTATGAGTACGCCGGGTATTATGCCTAAAGCTAATTTAACGCCCCTTTGTCCTCCGTCTAACAAAGCACTTATCATTCGGTTTAAAAAATTGCCTTGACGCACTTCTCTAAAACGCTCTATATCATAACCTATGTCGGCAGTTTCCCCTACGACGGCAGAAGCAGTTACGCCGTAACGCTTTTTTGTGACGGAAAGCATCATGCGAGATACAAATATGCTGGTAATAAATACCGCCAAAAATCCAATCAGTACCGGCCAAACAAAGGATTGACCGCTATTTGATTTAAAAGACATCATGGTAACCAAAACAATAAGTCCCATGCCGTATGTTGTGCCGATATTGGTAAGGGTTGCAAGCTGATACTTTTTAAAATAACGACGATAACTGTTATTTTCCGAAAGCGTCAAAACGGAAGGATTGTCAGACAAAAAGGAGGATAAAATTGCCATACTAGTAGCTCCCGGCATACCAAAAAGTGGTTTCATCAGCGGAGCAAACAATTTGTTTGCAATGCTTATGACGCCAAATTCGCTTAAAATTTCCGCCAGTGCTCCCATAATAACAATAATGGCAAGTAAATACCAAACCGTTTCGGTCAGCAAATTAAATGCCGTGTTAAAAATGCTGTTTATGGCGTTGCTAAAACCCATAACAATGCCGAAAGCTGCTAAACAAGCGACTATTACAAATAAACTCAACGCTGACTGCTTTTTTTAGACGCGGCGGAGGAGTTAAATTTTGTAATTGGATTAAGCCAGGATTAGTTTGTGTTTGGGTCTTAACTAAAAGGGGCTCCCCTTGGGGAGCTTCGGTGCTGTTTAAAACAGGATTATTTTCCTTAGCTTTTTGTAAATCTTCCACCTCTAAAGGCGGGATATTTAAATCATTCATCAGTTTATCTCTCCGCTCAACAAATGAAGTTTAGCAATTAATTTTCTCTCTGTCAATTGTTTTTGACGACTTGCCCTTTTTGACTAATTTTGCCGTTTTTTATAACAACAACACGCTACAGGAACCGCCTGTTAATTATGCCTATTTTTGAGCAGTACAATTAAAAAATAACTGCAACTTTGTACAGAATTTAGCTGTAAATTTTCCAAAATATTAACATTTTGCATAAGCAGAACTTAATGTCTTTTGTCGTTAATGCTCAGTCCTGCTACGACAATTAACTCAAGTTAGTTTTTTAATGTGTTTCCTATTGATATTTACGCCAAGGACACCGATAAGGATAATTACGCAGCATATTATTTGAAGGGGAGTTAATGGTTCTTTCAAAATAAATACTCCTGCAAGTAAAGTCACCACAGTGCCAACGTTGGAAAAAGAGGAACTTACCACCACTGTCACATTGCTTGTTGCCACATTGTACAGCAAGAATCCTGCTACACTTGACAAAATTGATAAATATAAAATGCTAAGCACAAAGTCCTTGTCAAGTAACGGCGCAAACATCATACTAAAAAAACTTCCTCTTAGTTTTAATGCCGCAACGGATGTAAAAAGAACGGCGGCAATCAAAAACATAGCAAAAGTGCGTTCCATAGGCGAGTAAATACTACGTAATTTTCTGCTTAAAATGTTGAAAAAGCCTGAGGCAAAAACCGCTCCAATTAAAAACAAAATGCCGTACCATTTTATTTGACCTTCATTGCTACCGATAAAGGAAATTACCGCTACGCCTATTAGCGAAATAAATCCAAAAATAATTTGCAACAACGTTGGTTTTTCCTTTAGAAAAATAGCAGAAAAATACATTACAATTACGGGGATAAGGGCGCAAAAGACGCCGCTTATTGCAGTATTTGTAAAGACAATGCCGTATTGCTCAAAGATAAAATACAATACAGGCTGAATTATGCCTAAAAGCAGCAATCGCCAAAGGTCTTTTCCTTTTTTATATTTTATCCTAAAGGGTTTAAAGGGCAAAAGAAAGGAAAGACATATTAAGCTTATAATAAAACGCCACGACAGCACTACAAAAACGTTCGCTTTGCTTAAAGCTGTGGAGGAAAATAAAAAGCTAAATCCAAAGATTACGCTGGAAATCGCGGCGCAAATTGTGCCTAATGTTTTGTTTTCTTTTGTTTTTATCATTTTTTCCTTTCTATTTGCGTTGAATTTAATAACTTATTTTTTAGCGTCTTTGGTAAAAAGTGCAAAGTTATTAGGCGATTAAATCGATAATATTTAATTTGTTTGCCATCAACCAAAAAAAATATCCTCTTTCGCCAGCCAATATATTGTACAACAAAAAGGTAAAAATGCAACAAAAAAACGGCGTTTTTCGCCGTTTTTAATCAAGTTAAGTTTCGGCGGTTTATAGTATTTTTTCTAATCTAACAATACAAAATTTTGTCCTTAAATTGTTTTAAACATTTAATTTGCACAAAAAAACATTGATTACTCTATCAATATATCTTTAATTTCCTCAAAGAGCAGTTGTATTTTTTGATTGGTATAAACCTCCATAGCATCGTCAAAATAGATACTCTTGTTTAGCACCTTTTCGATACTGCTCATATTTGCGTCAAACTCTTTTAAGTCGAGTTTTTTGGCTCCGCTTATATCCAAAGCTTTTTCCAGCTGACATTTTAACGTCAAAAGTTTTATCAACCGATGTTGGTCGTTGCTATTATTTGCGCAATAAATGCTATCAATATCCTTTTTTACATTATCTAAGGTATCTTTAAGCGACTGTATATCCCCTTTACCTCGCCTGCTGTCCCGCACAAATTTGTAAAAATAACTCAAATACAAATTGTTTAGCACGCCGCAACGCATACTTTCAAATTTAGCGTCGTCATTTAAGCCTTCCTTAAAGCCAATAGTATCCAAAATTTTTAACGCTTTTTGACAGTAAAACAAAGCATCAATATTTTTGTATGTATAATAGGTACTGCCCAAGTGACGGTATGCTCTCACCTTTAAAAACAGATAGTGGTAATATAAATTTTTATCAACGGTTTTTGGTATCGTACCGTCATATTCTTCTCCTATGCGACTTTCAATAAGGTGAATTGCCGTCAAAATGGCATTAAATCCACGCTTATTGTCGCCGATAAGAATATACGACCACCCAATTAGGTCAAGATAGGCTTTTATTTGCTCCTCTTCGTTGTTGGTAAAATAAGCAACATACTTGCCTAATTTTATGCGGTTTTGATGTTGCTCTACCAGTAGCAAGATGCGGTTCATATCAAAAATACGTTTGATAATATTACGGCAGATACGGTAGTTTTTTTCTAAAGTACTTTCGCTCATGACCTTTGCCATTTTGTTGTAGCTGATTAATGCGTTTAAATCTCCGTAATTAGCAGATTTTTTTGCGGTGTATTGTTTTATCAAAGTGTCGAGATTGTCTTTAAGCTTTTGCGCACTGTCGCTTTTTAAACCTATATTGCCCCTGCATTTGTTTGCTATTATGTTATTTTGCCTTTCAATTTTTTTTTGACCGTTAAAAAAATCAAACTTTTTCAACTGCCGAGCATTGGCATTAGAAAGTTTGACTAGTCTGTTTGTATATTTTTTTGCGTTGGCTATGATTGCTGCACTGGACACACCGCGGTTGTTTTTTATTGTTTTTATTATGAGAAATGTTGCGTAACCTACAAGTAAAACGCTAAATAATGATAAAATAATAATTTGTGCAGTTAAAGGAGTTTCGTCCTTAATTGCAACTATCAAAATGCTGGCAAGAATGGAACAAATAGATATTATTTCGCTACTTTTTAACTTATTCATATTTTCTCCAAGTATATCTGACAACAGCTTAATGTAAATATTGTTTTTTTGCAATACTTAAAAGAAAAATATTGTTTTTTATATTAATAACGTGATTTAATTGCCGCCATTGCCGTTATCGCCGCTATTGTTATTGTTGTCACTATTGGCTTTATCGCTTCCGTCATTTTTGCTATTTCCTTTGTCGCCCCCGTTGTCGCCGTCGTTGTTATTGTTGTCACTATTGCCTTTATCGCTTCCGTTGTTGCCGCCATTTTCGTTGTTATTTCCGTTGCCATTGTTATTGCCCTTGTTTTCCTTATTGTCGGTATTTCCGCTATAACCGCAAAGCTTACGCAAAAACCCTGTCGAAAAACTTTCCAACTGCTCTTTGGTATAACCAGTTTCCAAAGTTAAAGCTTCGTTTAAATACTTTAGTTTAGCCGGAGACATATTATTATTTTTTTCTAATTTTTTATTGTTGCCTGCCATTACAATGACGGTGCCTTGCGCCTTTTGCTCTGCGCCCCTTTTAGCTCTGTCCGCTATCTTTTTTGCATAATCGTTGTTTTTACAAACAGTACTTATAATAAGCTCGTCATCGTCGTTTATACCGCCTTTTTTTGTAAGATAATCTACCGCTTTTGCGACAGCTTCCTCTACCTTTTGGTTTTTTAGGTCAGGAAAAACGATTTCGCTTTCGCTTTCGGTGTAATCTGCATTTGCCGAACATGTCCTTGCGCCAGCAGTAACAAAAGACTGAAAGTTTTGTAAATCAAAAACAATTGCGGCTGTTTTTACCTTGCCGGTATAGTCAACTGAAAAAACTATAGTATCTGTTGCATCAATGTAAAGCAAAGTATTAAGAGAGTTTACCAACGAAATACTTAAAGGGAAAACAATAACAGCAATTAAACAAAGCACCATAGCCAACGCCAAAATGGGTTTAAGTCGGACTTTTTGTTTAGCATAATTATCTTTTTCCTTTTGTTTTTTATTTAATATTACCTTATTTTTATGCTCTTTCTGTCTTTTGTAAAGCAAGTCGTTTTTAAAAACAACATTTTCTCTTTCAGTCTTAGGCTGCTTATCAATAATGGACTGTATATCAATTTGCGGAGCGTTGCTGCCTACTTTACGCAAAACTTCTTCTATTCTGTTTTGACTATTCTTTTTCATCCTTTTCGCTCCCGTTGTTTAGTTTCCGTTGTAGTTTTTTAATTGCCTGCGCATACTTCCAGCGAATTGTAGCATACGGTTTTTTTAAAGCTGTTGCTATGTCGCGGTGTTTCATATCGCCCATTGTATACATAAATAATATTAATCTTTCTTCCTCCTTCAATACCTTGTAAGCAGTTTCAATAATCTCTGAGCATTCTTCCTTTTCTTCTGTTTTGCTTTCAGTACTGAGTAAATTTTCGCAATCTTCGTAGGGCACATTCTTTTTATATTTCCGCAACATATCAAAACAACAGTTTTTGGCTATGGTGACAATCCAGCCTTCGGGATTGACATAATTATTGCAGCGGTTGTTTAATAATATTTTTTTATAAGTCTCCTGCATTGCATCGGCGGCATCTTGACGGTTTTTTAATATGCAAATAGATAGGGCATAAACTTTTTTATATGTAAGGTGATAAACCGTTTCTAATGCGCTTGCATCCCCCGCCGCTATTTTTTGCAAAGCAAGTTGCAATTGATTTTTTAGCATAATTGAGTGTCAAACGTTCCTTTGTAATAATAAGTTAATTATACCGCATATCTATTAAAAGTCAATTACACCCGCTTAAACTGGCGGGTGTAATTTTTGTCTTGAGTAATTGTTATTTTTTGTTTCTTTCGCCCTGTCCGTTGTTTTGTTCACCGTTATCTTTTGAATTAAGTTGTTTTTCATTCTCTTCATTAATCTCTTCCACTTTATCCAAGATATTTTCTATACAATCTTCTTCCATTTCTTCTAAACATTCGGATAAATCTTTAATATACTCCATAGTAATTTCAGACGGTTGAGCGGGTAAAGTGTCTCCATCGGAAAAAACAATGTTTTCTGTCAGAGCAAATACACTTGTTAAATCTATTATTACAATTTGATTTTCAATGCGTTTTTTGTTGTCCTTTATTATTTCTCTTAATGTTTCGATGAGCAGTTCATAATCTTCTTCCTCTATTTCATATCCTCTACCCTCTTGTTCTAAATATATTTTGCCGATAACCGCAATTACTTCATTGTACTCTATTTTAGCAGGGTCTTCAAAATATGTATTAAACTCTTCCACCGAAAGTCCCAACGACTGCGCTAGGGATAAAATTTCCTCCTCACTCAAAACATTTAACTTCTCATCTTCTACTATTTGCAAATTTTGACGAGCGATTTTTAATTGTTGTATTGCTTCAACTGTATACAGGTAATTAATAACGTCAACGTCTGTAGTATTTTCCTCTATATAAGCGGAAATACTCTCATGTTGACGGTTTTTCTTTTCCTGCCTTTTCTGTTCCTTTCTCTGTTCATTAGCTTGTTTTCTTGCTTGTTTTGTCATTTCTTGTTGATCTTTGCGCACATCTTTTAACAAACTCATCAACTCAGACATTGACTTTTCTATTGCCTCTTCAAAGGTAATATCGCAGTTTTCCATAACTTCGCAAATAATGCGGTACTGTCCCACTCCTAAATTTTGCACTATTTTGTTGTCAGCATACATCGGATCCGCTTTAATATCTTCTAAAGCTAATTTATGCCCTATGTTTGAGCCCCTGCGATGAGTGATATAACCTCTGTCTTCCTTTCTTGACTCCTTGTCAATAGTATTTTCTATATCTTTGTGCAACGCCTCTTCCTCCTCCAAGTCTCCATTACCGTTAATTACCGCTATAGCTATGTTAGGATTTTCTTCCGTCAAAAATCCAAGTTGAGCAGATACGTCAATTATTATTGCTGTCACTTCTGTAATGCTTTTGCCAACAAGCTCGACCTCAATAGCATTTAATACACTGTCTGCATCATCATTAATGGCAACACAGGAAACAACTTTGTCCTCTTCGTCTGCTAAAATTTCAAAAGACGGGTTTATATCAAAAGTCACATAAGATAGTGACGTAAGCGTATTATCGTCGCTTGGATTATACGCACACCCAGTCGCAAAGACCGCAATTAAACAGATTAACAAAACTGCCGTTAATATACCTAAAACACGTTTCATTTTTTTATCCTCCTTAAAAAAATCTTTCTACTAATAAGACGTTTGAAAGGCGAAAAATGTTTGAAATAATTAAAATATCTTAATTTCTATTAAAAAAACGACAATTTAAAATGCTCTTTGATAAAAATGGTTACTTTACTATTTTTTAGGTTTATTTGATGGAACGATTTTTGTTTGCGATTGACGAACGGCAATATCGTTTTTAATAAGTTCTCTCATAATTTTTACTGTGTCGTTTTCGCTTTTTTCGGGGAAAAGGTGTTTTGTTATTATAGAAGGAAGTCCTACAAACGCCGTAATAATAGATGCAAAACAAGATACAGATAAAACAATGTCGGCAGTGTCGTTGCCAACACCTTTAATGGACAAAAACGCAACAAAGCCTACAAGTCCTACAGTAAGCAGCGAAAAAACAAGCATCATAATAATAAAAGTGAAATATTTAAGTTTGCGGTTAATTAACTTATCTGTTTTTAGTTCAGTTATGTAGTCGGACAAAAGCAACGAATAAAGCTTATCTCTTTTTTGTGCGCCCACAACGCCTATCACCTGCTGTTCCTTTTCAATTGCGGAGAAGACGCCGTTTTTTAACGCTTCGCCGGCATTATTTTTAGCGTGCAGGCTATTAAAGGGCGTATCAATGGAGGTATAACTTTCTGTTGCCGTTGCAGTAGTTTTGTCCGTTATCATTGCATAGCTTCCTTTTGTTAAAATATTTTTCAAAGTTTTTTGCCTTACATTTTTAATTCAGTAATGTTTATTATTTGTCAACATTCTCTTTAAAATAGTCGTATATTTTCTGATTTTCGATAACGCCGTTGCAGTTTGTTGTAAACCAAGGCGACCCCTCGGCATGCGTGAGAGCGCTTAATTCTGAAGGCGAAAACTTTTTGTATTTTTTAAACTGCCGGTTCATTACCGAAAAAAACAATTCATTTATCTTTGATTTGCTATTGGGAAAATATACGATACCGTTTGCATCGCAAGAATATCTTGTTATCCTTTCGCTGCCAAAACCTTTAAACTCGAAATAAACGGACGTAAGCACAGGACCTAATTGCCACGCAACAAAATTTTCGGCAAAAAGCGGTGCGCCGTCGCTTTCGGCAATATAGCGGCCGCTGATAAAATAAAGCAGTTTTTGCAGCTTTAGCGGGGTTAAATCTTTTAAATTTTCCTCGCTTGCTCGCGAAATAACAGCATTGCATACAATTAACGGTGACAATAGCATATCTACCTCTGCATTATTATATTGCGATTAGCTTTTTTTTAAGATAACCCTTTGCATTTTAGCTGCTCTTTTGTTAACTAAAACAAATTATTTCGCTTTTCTTGGAGTCGAAGCAAAAAAAAGAGCAGTCATCTGCTCTCTTTCATAGCTCTTTGCCTTATGGATTTTATTAAAAATTAATAGTAAAACAAAGAAAATTCATAAATTAACTAAATTGCAAAAGGCGCCGTCAAGGGTTTTACCTTGTGCGACGCCATGTTTTTGAGCGCAGTCTGTAAGCCGAGTTCTGTATTGGACGGTCATCTATCTACGCCTTACGTCTCCGTAAAGCTCCAGCGACATATCGAGACGTCGGGCTAACGTTTATTCTCCTTTCTTGCACCGAGCGGGGTTTACATGGACGCGTTGTTACCAAAACGTCTGTGGGCTCTTACCCCACATTTCCACCCTTACCAACCTAATAGATTTGGCGGTATATTTCTGTTGCACTTTCCTTAAAGTCACCTTCACCGGGATTTCTCCGGCGCTCTGCCCTGTGGTGCTCGGACTTTCCTCGTTGGGATATCCCCACCGCGACCGTCTGGCTGCCTCGAAAATATATTAGCACTTTTGGTTTTTTTTGTCAAGCAAACTCAACAAGTACAAGCAGGTCAGGC
>CALLXO010000126.1 GCA_937875645.1 uncultured Clostridia bacterium | reverse complement strand
GCATTCTTTTTTAACTATTTAGGCACGGCGGAAAAACTTAGCGAGCACCCAATATCCAAAGCTATTGTTGATTTTTGCGAGCAAAAAACAAAATTAGGAGAACCTATCAACTTGACAAGTATGGTGGGCGTAGGAGTTAAAGCTACTGTTTTTGGCAAAACTGTTGTTGCTGCAAAAGCCGATTATTTTAGCAACCCTTCACCTTCGCTTAAGCAAAAAAAGGAGGAAATGCTTAATAATGGACTTACCGTTATTGGCGTTTCTGTTGATGAAAAACTAGTAGGCTTTTTGGGCTTGTCTGACGTTGTAAAGCCTGATGCACAAACTGCTGTCAGCCGTTTAAATGATTTGTCTGTACAGAGCGTTATGCTCACAGGTGACAACCGCGCAAGCGCAAAAGCTGTGGCGGTGGAGATTGGGATAAGTCAATACAAGCACGACCTTATGCCTGCCGACAAGGTAGCGGCAATAGAGGAATTAAAGCAAGAGGGCAAAAACGTATGTATGATAGGGGACGGAGTAAATGACGCTCCCAGTTTAACAACAGCGACTACAAGCATAGCTATGGGCGCCTTAGGCAGTGACGCCGCACTGGAAGTTGCCGATATTGTGCTTATGAATGACGACCTTATTAAAGTTGTGGGTATGGTAAAGTTAAGCCGAAGAGTATTAAGGACTATAAAAACCAATATAATTTTAGGCATGGTTTTTAATATTGGCGCTGTAGTTCTTTCGTTGTTGGGGTATATTAACCCAGTACTAGGCGCACTACTGCACAACGTAAGTAGCGTATTTGTGGTGGGTAATTCCGCGCTTATACTAAGCGATAAACGCCCCTTTAAAGGCTAATACAAAAATTGACAAACAAATAGTAGGTATGATAAAATATATACAAACACAGGAGGTAAAATATGAAATTAAAAGGTAGCCAGACGGAAAAAAACCTGATGGAAGCATTTGCGGGCGAAAGTCAAGCACGCAACAAGTACGATTATTTCAGCAGTAAAGCAAAAAAAGACGGGTACGAACAAATTGCCGCAATTTTTGCCGAGACAGCTTTAAACGAAAAAGAGCATGCAAAAATGTGGTATAAATTAGCAGAAGGAATTTCTGACAGTTACGAAAATTTACTTACGGCGGCAGCGGGCGAACACAGCGAGTGGACAGATATGTATAAAAGATTTGCCGACGTAGCGGAAGAGGAAGGTTTTGCCGACATTGCAAAAAAATTCCGTTTGGTTGCGGAAATTGAAAAGTCACATGAGCAACGTTATCTTGATTTAGCCAAAAATATAAAAGAGGGCAAGGTCTTCGAAAAGCAGGAAAAAACTGTTTGGATATGCCGCAACTGCG
>CALLXO010000125.1 GCA_937875645.1 uncultured Clostridia bacterium | reverse complement strand
AGGGTTAATTTCCATCGCATCGTTTAATTCGGTGGTAATATTTGTAACGCCCATTTTTGCCGCATATTTTTCTATCAGTCTAAGCTTATGCGGATAAGTGTCGCAAGAAAGTATTTTTGCCGTCGGGTTAAGCTGCGCCATATATACGCTTTTGCCGCCTGGTGCTGCGCATAAATCTAGTACATTGGCATTATCCGTTACGTTTACGCTTAATGCTGCGAGCATACTGGACAAACCCATAATAACACATTCACCTTTTTTTGTCAGCGCACTTACATTTCCATAAATTTTGTAGGCGTCGGGCAAAATACTCTTTTTGTATTTTAACCCCTTTTGTTGTAGCGTTTTTTCAAATTTTTCGTTGGTTGTGATTGATTTGTTTATCCGCACATGCGTTGCGTTGTCGCTTCTGTAGGAAGCTATCGCAATTGCCTTTTCCTCCCCATACTCACGAGAAAGAAGCATAAGCGCCCAATAAGGATAGCTGTACATAACAGAAGCTTTTTTAAGCGGCTCGGCAGGAAAAACAAAAGAGTTTGAGTCTTTTGCACGCACAACACTTCGCAAAG
Organism: uncultured Clostridia bacterium; assembly: GCA_937875645.1. Classification (GTDB taxonomy): domain Bacteria; phylum Bacillota; class Clostridia; order Christensenellales; family CAG-314; genus SFEB01. Next base: position 3,366 of record CALLXO010000125.1, on the reverse strand, counting down.
TGGCATTTACAAAATTTGCAACAGCACCTTTGCCGATTTTTTTTGCGTGGTTTACGCAATCGTTGACCACCACCGCCGAAGGAATACTCAAATGCGTTATCATATAAGTACCGATTTTAAGCAATACACTTAACGCCGGTTTAGCAGAGGGGACAAACTGCTTGATAATATAGTTTAAAAAAATGTCATTTTCCAACACGCCGTAAACTATTTTAGAAATTAAAGGCTTGTCCTCGTCACTTGATTGATTTAAGGTGTCGTTTAGTGCGATGTTGCTGTACGCCCCTTCGCGGTAAATAGAATTTAAGCAATGATAGCTTTGAGTTATTGCGTTTAATGTACTCATATCCTCATCCTAAAAATTGCGGACGGTTTTTTAATCCGTTAAGAAAATCCGCCGTTTTCATCCTCTTGCTTTCGGAAAGCTGCAAATCGATAACAGAAATTGCGCCAATTCCGCAACCAATAATAAGCTCCTTTTTGGTATAAAACAGTTGTCCTGCTTTTAAGTTTTGTTCTGTTTGTGTTTGAAAACAATTATATATTTTTAAACGTTTTCCATTAAAAAACGTGTATGCCCCCGGGTTTGAAGAAAGTCCTCTAATAAAACAAGAAACATTTTGCGCAGGTTGCGAAAATTCTATTTTTTCGTCACTTGCTTTTATTTTTTTGCAGTATGTAGCTTGTTGATGGTTTTGCGGAATAAAAGTAGCAAAATTTCCCTCAATAGCGTTTAATGCTTTAACCAGCAAGTCGCCGCCTAAAACTGCCAATTTTTCAAACAGACTGTCCGCTGTGTCAGTTTTTTCTATTTTTGTTGTTGCCTGCATTATAATGTCGCCGCTATCCATTTTTAACGCTGTTTGCGCAATTGTTATGCCCGTTTCCTCTTTTCCCTCAATAATTGCACTCTGTATCGGTGACGCTCCCCTAAATAGAGGCAATACACTCCCATGAACATTAATTACACCGTGTTTTGTTATATCTAAAACACTTTGCGAAAGCATTTGTCCGTAAGCAGCCGTTACCATAATGTCCGCATTATAATTTTTTAGTGCCTCTATGCCGCTTTTGTTAATATTTTTCCAATCATAAACAGTCAGTCCTTTTTTTAAGCAATAGCTTTTAAGAGGACTGTATACATTTTTTTTGCCCTTAACAGTATCGGGTTGAGTTACTGCACACAGTACCTCGTGACTGCTGTTTATAACCGCATCAAGTACGGTTGCGGCAAATGCAGGTGTGCCTAAAAATATAATTTTCATTATCCTTCCTACGATAAAGCGGTTTTTTTGTCTCGTCACTTAGTTTTTGCAATATAGGTAAAACTACCTATTTATTAGCTTTAAATATTATATCTTTTTTATTAATAAAGCAAAATGCTTGCTTGTTAGGATTTTTACGATGCCGTCAAAGGTTAAAGCCTCGCTAACACATTGCTAGCAGAAACAGGCACACAAAGCGTCGTATCCCGTGCTGCACTGGTTTAATACCCTTTATTATAAAATCATTTTTGAGTATTAGGCGTTTTAGAGTTTTTATGATTTTTCGGCAGTATTTTGTCAACAAAAACAATCCCCTCAAGGTGATCCAACTCGTGAAGAAACACACGCGCAAGATATCCTTCTGCTTCTACTACTTGCTTTTTCCCCTCTCTGTCAAAATACTCCACCTTAATGTAGTTGGGGCGTTTTACTAAACCACGGGTTTCGCAAACAGATAAACAGCCTTCATCGTCAATGCTACTCCCCTCCGTCTTAATTATTTTTGGGTTTATTATTTCGTATTTTTTGTCATCATAATGTATTACTGCCATGCGCTTTAGCATGCCCACTTGCGGAGCAGCAAGCCCTAATCCTTGCGCAAGTTGCAACGTATCCTTTAAGTCGTCTAATAATTGCGCTGTTTTTTTGTCAAAACTTTCCACCACTTTGCATTTTTTTGACAATACTTCGGAACCTTTTTCTCCTAGTACTATTATTTTCCTTATTGCCATTGTGTACCTCTAATTTAAATTCTGCGGATTAATCTCGGTAAAAACGATAACTTTTTCATCTTTAATATCTTCTATTATTGTAAATATTTTATCTAATACGCTGTCTGCTTTTTGCGAATTAAGCCGCATTAAAATTTGAAAACGGTGTTTGCCCTGTAGCCTTTTTACCGGACAACGCATTTTTTGTAAAAACAAAAATGTATCTTGCTCTTTTAGTTTGTCTATTTGTTCGTAATGTCTGTTTAACAAGTCAATACATCTTTGACTGTCTAAACCGGTATACATAACTCTTGCAACAACGCTAAACGGCGGAAACTCCGTTGCTTTTCGTAAATTGATTTCCCTTTTATAAAAACTCAGATAGTCTTGATTAGCAGACAACTGCAAACAATAATGCTTTGGAGTATATGTCTGCAATACAACCTTTCCCCGCTGCTTGTCTCTGCCGCTGCGCCCTGCAACTTGCGTGAGTAGCTGAAAGGTTTTTTCCGCCGCTAAATAGTCGCCGTAATAAAGACTTTGGTCGCCGTTTAATATACCTACCAGTGTAACAAAAGGGAAGTCATGACCTTTAGCAAGCATCTGCGTACCAATAAGCACTTGAGCTTCCCTGTTAGTAAAGGCGTCGAGAATTTTTATCAGTCCGTCTTTGCTTTGCGTGGTGTCTGCGTCCATTCGCAAAACTTTTACATCAGGAAACATTTTTTTTAGCAAAGCTTCTACTTGCTGGTCGCCTACTCTCCCTTGCCTAATGTAAGAATTTTTGCATTTGGGGCATTTTTCAAATACCCTAAATTGATTGCCGCAATAGTGGCATTTTAAAACGTTATCTTCTTTGTGGAGAGTCAGGCTTACGTCGCAGTCGGGGCACTTTGCCACATAACCGCATTTGGTACACATCATAAAACTGCTGTACCCTCGGCGATTTAAAAACAAAATTGCCTGATTGCCTTCCTTAATAACTCTTGTCAGTTCCTCCGTTAGTTGGTGTGAAAAAATAGAGTTGTTGCCCGCTCTTATTTCCGCCGACATATCCACAATTGAAACATCAGGCAAAGGCATTTTGTTTATCCTTTCGCTTAAAGTGAGCAAAGTATATTCACCTTTTTCCGCCTTATAAAAACTTTCCAGCGAAGGAGTTGCGCTGCCTAATATTAAATTGCATCCGTTTTGCTCACATCTGTATTGGGCAACAACACGAGCGTCATAACGAGGATTATTGTCGCTTAAGTAACTGGTATCATGCTCCTCATCCACTATTATTGCGCCTATGTTTGTTAAGGGAGCAAATACAGCACTGCGCGCGCCTATGGCAATTTTAGCCTTATTAAGTTTTAATCTGAGCCACTCGTCGTATCTTTCGCCCGCTG
>CALLXO010000124.1 GCA_937875645.1 uncultured Clostridia bacterium | reverse complement strand
GCGCATATTGCCGAGTTTCGACCAAAGAGGACGATCAGCTCAACAGCTACGCGGCACAGGTGGATTATTACACGGGCTACATAGGCAGTAAATCCGAATGGGAGTTCGTAGGGATATATGCGGACGAGGGGATAACGGGCACGAAACTCAGACGACGCAAGGATTTTAACCGAATGATAGCGGACGCATTAGACGGAAAAATTGATTTAATCATCGTAAAATCGGTCTCAAGATTTGCCCGAAATACTGTCGATGCCTTGTCAACAGTCCGCGAGCTTCGCGAAAAGAGCGTTAAGATTTTCTTTGAGAAAGAGAACATAGACAGCCTCGACAGCAAGTGTGATATGGTGTTGAATATATATGCGAGCTTAGCGGAGGACGAGAGCCGCTCGATTTCAACCAACATTCGCTGGCGCAAACAAAAACAGGTGGAGGCGGGCGAGGTAAGTTATAACTTCAATTTATTATACGGGTATAGACAGGATGAAAACAAAAAAGTCACTATTTACACGCCCGAGGCGGAGGTCATACGCGACATATACTTCAAATACCTAATCGGATGCACCTACCGCGAGATTATACGCGATTTTGCAGAGCGCGGTATTACACCGCCGAATAAGACTAATAAGAGCGGGCGGTGGCAGACCTCGACAATTAAAAGCATCTTGGAACAGGAAAAATATATGGGCGATGTGATTTTGCAAAAGACATACGCAAGGGATTTTTTGAGCGAGCGCAGAGTGCTGAACACAGGACAAGCACCGCAAAAATATGTAGAAAACAACCACCCCGCCATAATGGATAGGACGACATGGAACGCCGTACAGGCTGAAATGGAACGCAGGGTGAGCCTTAGGAGCGTAGAGGATACGGGCAAGGGGCGGTACTCGGGCAGGTACGCTTTCAGCGGAAAGATTGAGTGCGGCTGTTGCGGGTCGGGGTACAGGCGACACCACGCACACGGTGCGGGCTTGTGGGTTTGCAAACAGCATATAAAGAGAGCGGCATTATGCCCAGCGTTGCCGATAAAGGAAAGAGTGATTGAGGCAGCATTCGTTCGGACGCTCAACGCCATAGTACAAAACCGCGACGAGATAACAACGATTGTCGGCGACGCTGTCAACGATGCATTGGCGGAGGCAGGCGAGGAACTCGACAGGAATGACGAGTTGCGCGAGGTCGACGGGCAGATTGAGAGCCTGCAAGCGCGGATTTTGGAGCTGAACAAACAGCGCGGAAAGCGCGAGATTGACGCAGAACAATACAATGCCGAAAGCCGAGAGGTTATGGCAAAGCTCGATGCACTGTTTATAGAGCGTGATTATATAATGGAGCAACGCAATACGGCGACGCTATCAAAAGCGTTTCAAGAGGTCGTAGCCGACTTCCTAAGTAAGGCAGGGGTGCAAGCGGAGTTTGACAGGGACATATTCGCAAGGCTCGTCGATAAGATAGTCGTCAAGAGCCGCGACAACTTAATATTCGTATTAAAGGACGGAACGGAGGTCAAGGCAGATTTAGAGGGTTGAGTGCAGATGAGGGGATTTGAACCGCTATCTTACAAGGCAGTGTGCGGCTGAAACATAAGGCAGCCGCACAAAGACGATGTGAGTAAAACTTGTCGTTTTATCACTTGTAAAAGACAACTAAAAAATTGCAAAAAAATATGCGACTTTTTTAGTTGTTTCTTTAATAGGATGTTTTTGGTTGGGTTTTTTAATATTAATGTGCTACAATCTACTAATAGTAGAGTGTAATTTTACGATTTAAAAACTCCACAAATCGTAGTTAATAATAAGTAGGTTTACTTTTTTTGATTCAATTGTTAAAATAAGAAAAACAAAGGAGGATTTACGATGTCAAAACATAAAATCGGAAATTGCATTGCGACTTTAAGAAAAGAAAAAGGTTGGACTCAAAGTCAGTTGGCCGAAAAACTTCAAATAAGCGATAAGGCAATATCTAAATGGGAAAGTAACAAGGGTGATCCAAGTTTAGAGTTTTTACCTGAACTAGCAAGATTGTTTGATGTAACACTGGATTTTCTTATGACTGGAAAACAGCAAGAAGAAAAGTTTATTACAATTAGCAAAATTGAATTATGTGCGAAAAATGATGATCCTAATCTAATTGATAACCTAAATTGTAACACCGCAAAAATTACAGATGAAACTGGCAAATCATTATGGATTATGTGAAGCAATATAATAGTAAAAAAGTTTTATTAAAATTAATTGATACATGTAGTCACCAGGCACATTATTTAAGTTTATTTAGCAAAAGAGGAATAATAGATCAATTAGAAATGGTCGAAGTTTTAAATTTATTAATTCCAATAAATCGTGAACAAAAATTTCTTAAAGAACTAAGGTTGCCTGAAATTATAACTCTTTCAAATTTTAGTGGGATAATTTTAAAAATAAGCAGGATTAAGGATGAATACAAAAAAATCTTTGAGTTTCTAGTTGTGAATTATGATAAATTACCAATTGAGCAAAAGGCATATTACTTTGAGTTAGAAGAAGAAGGGGCTATTGAAAAAAATAAATGTTGGTCATATGCATATCCATATTTTACAGACATTTCTTATAAAATGAATAAAAAATTATTTGATAAACTTGTTGCAAGAATAGAAAAAAGCAACTTTTCTTATGATGAGAAAATCATAAAAATTAAAGAAGAAGGCAGAAACGAATACAACTGGATAGACAATCAAACTAGACACATAAATGAAAAATACGAAAAAGTTTATATTTTACAGGATACTGTATTAAAAGCAATCGATAATGAAGAATATGAATTGGCTCACCGACTAAACAACCTTTGTAAAAACAAAATATCTGAGGATGTTTTCGAACATGCAGAAGTTAGAAAAAATAAAAAGCTTACAGCTCAAGAAAAAGAAATACTTTATTGTATACATGAAGGCATCGTGAATCTTGATGAACTAATTGCAATTGACAATTTTAAAGTATATGAAGAAACCATCAAAAAGTATCCTGCATCAAAAGCAGAATTAATTTATAATAAACTTTTTGAAAAAGATTATAAATGGCTGTTTGATTATTTTTCTAATATCGAGAAAAATGAAAATGTTGTTAATTGCTTTAGAACTAAAGATCTTGAAGCATTATCAAAGTCAATAGAACAGCACTTAAGACAAAACGCAAAATTTATTATTAATCAAAAATATTTTGAAGCTCCAAAAGATAATTTTGGCAGGATAATTGTTAAAACGCAAAATATGACATATCCGTTTTTAATAAGTTGTAAAAACAAGATTTTCTTAAATGATCTTTTACAAAATAACATAGATTTAAGGCTATATAAAAAGGCATTAGAAACAGCCTCACAACAAGAAAAAGATAATGCATTAGAAAATATAATTAAAAACAGACCAACAGAATATTCAATTCAAAAAGTTATTCTAGAAACGGGAGCAAAATTGCACAAAAGATGGACTGAAGATGATGGTTGGGGTTATATGGTTGATAATGACCTAGTAGATGAAGTATCTACTGAGCTGTTAAAAAATCAAATTAAAATTTTAATGAATAAAGAGGTAGATTAATATGATAAGCAAAGAACAGAATAATATTTTAGGAAACGATTGGGGTTTTGCTTTATTACCATATACATTCAAGTCGTCAATAACTAATTATTGCGATTATGATTATAATAAAGAAAATATCTCTGATGTATTAAGTGTTTCAGTAGGAAAACTAGGTAAGTTTTGGAAGTTTATTAAAGGTGTTAAATATCTAAATTATAGCGATGATAAAATAATATTAACACAACAACAAAATCAACATTCTGCATGCTTAGTTCCAATTTTATGTGGTGTGGAAAAAATATTAGTAGAAACTCAAAAAGATAAGAAAGAATTTATTTTAGAAAGTTCAGTATTTAAACAAGTTGGTATTTGTGTAGTTGATTTTGATTTTGAAAACCCGATTAAAAAAGTAACGCTACACTTCAACTTTGACTTGGCCGAACCCTTAGAAATCGAAATAACTACAATCTTATACAAAGAACCCGAGATTGATTATGAAAGCATTTATTTGAAAAATTTAAACCCAAGTCATTCAACCGGAAATGATTTAGTTAATATAAGATTTCAAAAAGCAAATGGAAATGTTGAAAAAACAGTAATCAGCTTATTTCATTCTGTTGAAAGATCTTATAATAGTGGAATTATTGAAAGACAACTGTTAGCCAATTATACGATTGAGAAGGATGTATTTTTTAAATCTATTAATGGATTAGCCTATGGTTTATATTCTTATAAAATTTCCCAATATGATAAAGAAAATAATTTGATTATAGAAACAGACTATATGAATTTTAGATTAACTATGCCAAATTATGGTGGGAAACCAACAATTGTTATTTAACAATAATTTTATTAGTATACAGACGCCAATTACACACACGAGATGGTTTTGTAGTATACTATAATTGCTTCACTCACTCACGGGATAAGGCAACGCTGAAGAGACACGGAACAAGAGATATCCAAGATCCGTAACAAGATAATATTCATATTCAAAGACGATACAGAGGTCAAGGCGGATTTAGAGGGTTAAGTGTAAAGAGGGGGATTTGAACCTCTAATTTGTAAAGCGTCGGACGGCTGAAAATCCTAAATACACGGGCGAAGCGGGACGAATGCAAGAATCAGTGAGATAAGCAGAGAGGCGGCAGGGCGTAAAACCCCTGCCGTTTTATCATTTTAGGGACAAGAACGTGCAAAAACAGCCCAAACTTGAAAAAAACTCAATTAAAAATGAAAAATTTGTTGCGACAGGACGGCGAACAAAAAGGTGGCGAACAAAAAGTGGAAAGGGCAAAAGGTTCAAACCACGAAAAGGAAAAAATGCAAGTGTAACGGCGAACAAAAAGGAGTAAACTGCTTAAAAAGTCAGCAAGACAGTCAAAACAAAGCAAAAAAGCCGCGAAAAGCGACTTTTGAGCATAGAAAAACGGCAAAACGTTTGTATCCGTTCTGCCGTCCGTCAATGGTGCGGCTAAGAGGACTTGAACCTCCACGTCGTTGACAATAGATCCTAAGTCTATCGCGTCTGCCAGTTCCGCCATAGCCGCATAAGACACGTAAATAATAACACATTTAGACGGTTTTTACAACTTTTTAGGTTAAACTTTTTAAATGTCCTTTTGTAAATGTTGTAGATTGTAAATAATTGTCGCACCTATTTTCATAATCTTGTATCAGTAATCTCTTTGTTACGCTTTTAGCCATTCTCAGGGGCTTGCCCCCGAGAATGCGAGGGGGATAATTGTTTATGTAATGCTCTATGCGCTCTATCTCTTTTTTCGCTGTAATCGGCGATCTCTGTACCTTTAGGAATAAAACGGCGTATCAGCTTATTGGCGTTTTCGTTGCTGCCCCGCCCCCGGGCTCAGCTGCATTCAATGTACAGCTTTACAATTCCTTTGTCCTTGTCTTTTTCTCTATAAAAAAGTATAACGGTAACAAGCAGGTTTATAGGGTTAAGCCCCTTGTCTTCAATGGCGCAGCTGATTTTATTCTTAATGTCTTTATCGAGCAAAAATATTTGTTCTTTTAAGTTCTTGTCGCATTCGAACAGGCAGGCATAAAATTTGCTGTCTGGCCGTTTTTCCCAAAGCTTATGTCCTTTCTTTATATCGGTATTTATTCCTATTCCGTGTTTCACAAGGCTGAAATCGCGGTTTCTGTACGGAATAAGGCTTACTATTTCGCTGGTTTGGTGCACAATGCTGTTAATAAATTCGTCGTTGTCTATATCCGCCTCGTATACTACCGAAAAGCCCGGTTCCACTTCAAATATCTTAAACCTCTCGATATCCTCGTCATAACAAGCCACCTCTATATTTCGTAGCATAGCTGACTGCTTTTTTTTCAATTCCTCTATTTCCCTGTCGATTTTCCCGATTTTAAGTTTCATGAAATCAATATACTGTTTTTTT
>CALLXO010000123.1 GCA_937875645.1 uncultured Clostridia bacterium | reverse complement strand
GCTTAAAAAATACGCTAAAAAGCATACAGTAAGACTTCATATGCCGTCACATAAGGGCAGATTAAATTTTTTGCCGCAAGCAGAAAAGCTTGACGTGACGGAATTAGGGTTTAATGACAATCTTGATAAGCCTTGTTCTGTCATAAAAGAAGCGCAGGACAGTTTTGCACAGCTTTTTGAAAGCAAAAACGCTATTTTTTTGACAAACGGAGCAAGTCAAGGGGTATTTGCTTTGTTAGCTGCATGCGAGGGTAAAATCTTAGCGCAAAAAAATTGTCATATAAGCGTAATTAGAGGCGCAAAATTATTTAATAAACAGCTTGTATTTGTGGACAAGCCAAATGCATCAAGCGTAGAAGAAGCATTAAATTGCGACAACAAAATAAAAACGGTGCTGCTAGAGTATCCCAATTATTTTGGGATTAATTGTGACCTAAGTGAAATATACAAGGTAACAAAAGAGCATAATGTGTTATTATTAGTTGACAGCGCACACGGCGCACACTTTGGACTAAGCGAGTATTTGCCCCCTCATGCGGCAAAAATCTGTGATGCTTGTGTAGTAAGTACGCATAAAACTTTGGGGAGTTTGACGCAGACGGCGGTTATCCTGACGGACAATTCTTTTTTGGCGAAAAAACTGAAAAACAACGTCAACTTAGTTTCCTCAACCAGTCCCTCTTATGTGCTGTTGGCAAGCATCGATTATGCGAGGAGTTTTGCAGCTAAATACGCTGAAAAAAAACTTAATAGGTTATATTTTGACGTAAACAATTTTAAAAAGCAAATTAGTGATACAAAAATCAAGGTGGTGAAAAACGATGATTTCACCAAGCTTGTTTTGGATTTTAGCGGTAGTGGTATTAGCGGAAAAACAATTTACAGCTTATTGGCAAAATTAAATATTTTTGCCGAGCTTTATGACGGGTATAGGGTGCTTTTTTATTTAAGTATGTTTACTGTTAAAAAAGACCTAAACAGATTAAAAAATGCGTTATTAACAATACTAAAAAACAATTCACAAAAGGAAGACGAGCCAACAGCAAAAGGGCCGTTTACTTACGGAGATTGACAAATGAAAAACTTTATTACAATAGAAGGGTGCGAAGGAGTGGGCAAAACTTATCACACTAAAAGGCTAAAAGAATATTGCGAGAAAAACAATATCAATGCTCTTTTTACACGTGAGCCGGGTGGCAGCCGTGTCGCCGAAAAAGTCCGCAACATTATTTTAGATCCGGTTAATACTGACATAACAGATATGTGCGAAGCTTTTTTGTACGCTACCAGCCGAGTGCAGCATTTAGAAGAGATAATTATCCCTGCGCTTAAAAGCGGGAAAATTTTGTTTTGCGACAGGTTTGTCGATTCCTCCTTTGCCTATCAAGGGGGTGCAAGGGGGATAGATATGCAAAAGGTGCGTGCGCTAAACTTTATTG
>CALLXO010000122.1 GCA_937875645.1 uncultured Clostridia bacterium | reverse complement strand
GCGGGAAATAATCTTTTGGATGAGGAGTCAGATAATTTTAATCTGCATATTAGGCAACTCTTAAAAAAATTGACTGATGAGGAAAAAAGAGATTTTTTGGAAAAATACAAAGGTGTAACTGCTTATATGGAAAAGCTATAAGAATACAATATAAAGTATTTATCTTTCTTATTTCTAAACTAAAAATCTATCCTAATGGTTAAATTTATAAGAGCACAACAAATAAGCGTAATTATTACCTAAGTTTGAATTTCATAATTACTCATTCAAAAAGTACACGATAAACGCCGCTAATTTTTAAGCGGCGTTTAAGCGTTTTTGTGCAATAAAAAATGCACCTAATATTAAGACGCATTTTTATATGTATGTAGTTTATTTGTTGAATAATGCTTTGTAAGAAGCACTTGCCTTAAAGGAAGGAGCTTTGCATGCAGCGATATTTATCTTTTCCTTTGTTTTTGGATTAATACCCATTCTGCTGGGCTTGTCCTTTAATTCAAAAGTACCAAACCCTAACAATTGAATCTTTTCGCCTTGCATCATAGTTTCATTAATTGTAGTTAATAAAGCCGAATAAAAAGCTTCTGCCTGTTTTTCTGTTGTGCCCGTCTTTTGGGCAATGGATTTTATTAATTCTCCTTTGTTCATTAAAATCCCTCCTAATTCGTAAATAATAGCATATTACCTGCTTGTTGTCAATAGTCGATTAAATATTTGTCTATTTAATTTGTCGTGTTTTTAATTGCCTCCATAAAGGCTAAATATATTACTCTACAGTGAGCACATCGTAGGACAGAGCTTTTATTTTTGTGTTATAAAAAGCCGTAAGCGCTGATAGCAGCATTTCCATGTCGTGAGCGCCCATTGTTTCGCAAAAAGAATGCATTGCCAACTGCGGAATACCTACGTCAACGGTACGGATACTTATTTGACGGTTGCTTATTGCGCCCAACGTACCTCCGCTACGTGCATCGCTGCGGTTATAAAAATCCTGATAGGGGACATTGGCTTTTTCCATAATCTGTTTAAACACTGCAGACGAAAAACTGTCTGTCATATAGCTAAACCCTGCGTGGTGTTTTATGGCGATACCCTTACCCACTAAGCATCTGTTTGTCGGGTCGCTCTTGCTCTCAAAATTTGGATGAACAGCGTGCGCATTGTCTAAACTCACCATAAAGCCGTTGTTTACAGCATTTTTAAAATCTAACTTATCCTTTTTTAAACTATGGTTAATTGTTTTTAACACGTCTTTCAAAAATGTGCTACCTGCGCCTTGTTTTGTGCTACTGCCAATTTCTTCATTGTCAAAGCATGCGCAAATTGCTAAATTAGATGGGTTAGAATTTATAAGGGACATAATTCCGCCGTATGCACCAGCAAGGTCGTCAAGGCGGGGTGCCGCCATAAACTCGTTATTTATTCCAAATGTATAGGGCTTGGACGCAGGTACGATAAACAAGTCATAATCGACAACTTCTGCTTCGCCCACAATCGCCTTTAATAAATCAACATTTTTGCCTAATCCTACCAAAGGCATAAGGTCAGTTTGGGGATTAAGCGATAACTTATTGTTTGCTTCACGATTGATATGAATAGCGAGAGAGGGGATAGTAACATAAAAATCACTTATAGCAGGTATGCTCTTTAAGCAATTACCTTCTTTAACAATAACCCGACCGGCAATTTTAAGCGGTCGATCCAGCATAGTATAATACAGCCCGCCGCCGTAAGTTTCGACATTAAGTTTTGCATAATTTTCCGTATACACTACGCTATTGTTTTTAATCCTTAAACAAGGGCTGTCGGTGTGTCCCGCAACAATATTAAAAGCGTAATCTTTTAGGTCGCCTGTTTTAAAGGCAATAAGACTGCTCCCGTCACGTATAACAAAATATGAACTGTTGGGTTTAATATTCCATTTTTGCCCTTCAGTTAGCTGAATAAAGCCGCTTTCAAGCAAAATAGCCTTAATGTTTTCTACCGCTTGGTAGGCGGTATAGCTGACATCTAAAAACTCTAAAAAATCTTTTATCAAAATAACACCTCATTATATATGATATATTGTTTTTGCTAATTAGTAAACGGAAATAAGCCGTTACTTGTTTGATTTAATACCGTAAAAATACATTTGTACCGTTTTTTTTATTGGATAAATATTTGAAAGGCTAAGCATCCAAAGAGGTAAATTCAAAAGCGTCTACGTCAAATAAACCTCTGTCGGTAATTTTAAGCTGCGGTATCACCACAAGAGACATAAAGGAAAGAGTCATAAAGGGTTCAGTTTCTTTAGGTACACCTAACTCGTGCGCATAATTAATAAGTTCCTCTGTCGTTTTTAGCACGTAATGAGCGTCTTTATCGCTCATAAGTCCCGCAATAGGTAGCGGCAAAGTTGCCTTTTCCTCTCCATTTGAAAAAACAGTCCAGCCGCCGCCGCAGGATATAATTTTGTTAACGGCTTTTACTATATCGTCGTCATTGTCGCCAACGGCAATAATATTGTGGCTGTCATGAGCAACTGACAGTGCAATTGCGCCCTTTTTGATATTAAAGTTTTCGATAAGCCCTAAGCCGACGTTTCCTGTGTATTTATGACGTTCCACAACGCAAATTTTGTTTAATCCTTCTGTCGCCATATAAATGTTATCTTGGTTTAAATTTACCTCTCTAATTTTCTTAAAGGTGACAACATTATGCGGCATAATACGTATAACTTTTGCCTTGTTGCTTTTTAGTTTAATTTCCAATTGTTTTTCGCTGAGGGGTGTAGCATGCATGGTGTTTAATACCCCTTTAGTGGGCAAGCTTTTAGCACTAAACAATGCTTTGCCGTTTTGTGCAACCAACGTGCCGTTTTTGTAGACCTGCTTTATAAAAAAATTTTTTATATCATCAAATACAATAAAATCGGCTATTCTCCCGCAAGCGATAGCGCCTCGGTCATTTAAACAGTAACACTCGCAAGCGTTAAGAGTGGCAACGGTTATACAATCGGTAATATCCTTACCAGCTTCAAGCAGCATACGAATATTATTATCTAAGTGACCTCTTTTTTCTATATCTGATACTTGTTTGTCGTCAGTACACAAAAGCAGCCGCCTTATGTTTTTGGGTGTAAAAACACTTTGAAGTGCCGCTAAATTTCGTGTTGAAGTACCTTCTCTTAACATAACGTACATACCTAATCTAAGTTTTTGCTCTGCTTCTTCTGCCGTTACGTTTTCGTGGTCGGTTTTTATGTTGGATAAAACATAAGCGTTTATGCTCTCTTGCGTTGCACTAACTAAATGTCCGTCCACCGGCTTATTAAGAGTTGTCGCCGCTAAAATTTTTTGTAACGCTTCGCTTTCACCCGCTAAAACCGCACCAGTATTCATAAACTCGCCTAATCCCAGTATCTTTTTGTTTAGGATATATTTTTTTGTAAACGCTGCATTAAAGGTTGCGCCGTTGTTTTCGAAAGGAGTTGAAGGCACGCAAGAAGGCAACATAAATAATATGTCCATAGGCGAAGTCGTACTTTCCTTTATCATATATTCGATGCCTTTTTTACCGCATACGTTTGCTATCTCATGGGGATCGGCTATACAGGTGGTGACACCGTGCGGCAAAACTGCGGCGGCAAAATGCGAAGGGGACAGCATAGTGCTTTCGATATGCAAGTGCGTATCAATTAAACCGGGTGCAACAAAAGCGTTATTTAAATCTATTTCCTTTTTGCCGTCATAATCGCCTATGCCTACAATAATGCCCTCGCTTACCGCTATGTCTGTCCTTTCAATTTGACCATTAAAAACATTGATAATGCGGCAATTTTTAAAAACGGTATCAGCAGGCTCTTTTTTTACACATTGGATAAGCTGCTTTTTTAGCTTTATAAAATTATTTTTTGTTTTATTTGCCATTTTTTACCAAAAAACCGCGTTGAAACACGGCTAATTATCCTTTTTAATAATAGGGCATTTTGTGCCTTTTTCGTCTACTACATAGGTATTTTCTAATTGAGCAGTTAGACTATTTTTGACGCTGTCGATGTATTTTTGTCTTAATTTTTGTTGTTCTTCTTTTTCCTCTGGAGAAAGCTTTGTTATTCTGCTTTTTCTTGATAAATAATTTATCCTGTCAATGTCTACCATAACAGTAATTTTATCAATTTATCTTATTTTTGTAAATTGATTTTCGCTTCTGTTTTT
>CALLXO010000121.1 GCA_937875645.1 uncultured Clostridia bacterium | reverse complement strand
ATACTAAAGCAGAAAATGATTTGATGGAGCTTATCGTAAAAAACAGCAAAATTAACGTACCTGATTGCATGGTGGAAAGTCAAATCGACAATTATCTACAGGAATTTGAATTTTCTTTAAAGTATCAAGGACTAAAATTGAGCGATTATGTAAAATATACTAATACAAGCATAGAAGCTTTGCGTGACCAATATAGAGAAAAATCAAAAAAGACTGTGGAGACACGTTTGGTAATGGAAGAAATTATCAAAGCAGAAAAATTAAAAGCTGATAAAAAAAGCGTAGATGCCAAGATTAAAGAACTTTGTATCGAAATAAAGCGTGACGAAAAAGAGTATAAAGCGTCATTAACGCCCGACCAAATGGTTTATTTTGAAAACGAAGTAATAACTGATAAGCTTTTGGACTTTTTAAAGGCGCAAAATAGTATAATAACAGAATAATATATCGGAGAGATAACTATGAATTTAATACCGATGGTGGTAGAACAAACTAACAGAGGCGAAAGGTCATATGATATTTTTAGCCGTCTGTTAGAAGACAGAATTATTTTTCTGTCAGGAGAAATAGACGACAACATAGCAAATAACGTAGTGGCGCAATTGATTTATTTAGAAGGCAAAGACCCAGACAAAGATATTAGCCTCTACATAAATAGCCCCGGCGGCGAAGTTACAGCGGGAATGGCTATTTATGATACAATGCAATATATTAAGTGTGATGTGGCTACCATATGTATAGGGATGGCGGCGAGTATGGGAGCGGTAATACTTAGCAGCGGCACAAAAGGTAAACGTTATAGCTTGCCAAACAGCGAAATTATGATTCATCAACCTATAGGCGGAGCAAGAGGTCAGGCAAGCGATATTGCCATCACCACTGCACAAATATTAAAAACGAAGGAAAAAATAAACCGTATTTTAGCAAAAAATACCAATCAGAGTATTGAGAAAGTTAGGATAGACACAGACAGAGATTTTTATTTGTCATCAGAAGACAGTCTTTCTTACGGGATCATAGACAAAATATTTTATGACAGAAAGGGTTAGTATTTATGGAGTTTTTCGAAAAAGATAGTATAAGCAAGGAGCAGCGCTGTTCCTTTTGCGGCAAAGCAAAATCACAAACCGGCAAACTGATTAACGGGCCGAGTGATTTTTCCATTTGCGATGAGTGTGTAGATATTTGCAACGAAATTTTAAAGCAGGACGCGGCAAAAAACAAGACAGATATCGAAATGAAATTGCCCAAACCGGAGGAAATTAAAGCTGAATTAGACAAATACGTGATAGGGCAGGAATGCGCAAAGAAAACATTATCCGTTGCTGTTTATAACCATTATAAAAGGGTTTTCAACAAAAAAGAAAAGGACGATGTCGAGTTAGAAAAGAGCAATATTCTTATGCTGGGTCCTACCGGCAGCGGAAAGACTCTGCTTGCAAAAACGTTGGCAAGGACATTAAATGTGCCTTTTGCTGTAGCGGATGCCACTACAATAACAGAGGCAGGCTATGTAGGCGAAGATGTCGAAAATATTTTGCTTAAACTTATTCAAAACGCCGACTTTGACGTAGAAAAAGCGCAAAGAGGTATTGTTTATATTGACGAAATAGACAAAATAGCAAAAAAAGGCGAAAATGTGTCCATTACACGTGATGTTTCCGGCGAGGGCGTGCAACAGGCGTTGCTTAAAATTTTGGAAGGCACTGTTTCCAGCGTACCACCGCAAGGGGGGCGCAAACATCCGCAGCAAGACTTTATAACTATTGACACCACAGATATTTTGTTTATTTGCGGAGGCGCATTTGTAGGTCTTGATAAAATAGTTTCAAAACGAATGGAAAAAGGCACATTAGGTTTTGGCAATGCCATTAGACCGTCGGAGGAAACGGATATGGCGGACCTTATGGAGCATATTCAGCCGCAGGATTTTATCAAATACGGTCTTATACCTGAGTTTGTAGGACGCTTGCCTATTTCTGTGGGATTGTCGCCTTTGGACAAAGATGCATTAGTCAAAATTTTGACCGAACCGCACAACAGCCTTGTAAAACAGTATATCAAACTGCTAAAAATAGACAATATAGATTTAGAATTTAGCAAGGATGCTATAAAAGCCGTTGCGGAAAAATCCATAGAGTTAAAAACAGGTGCACGAGGACTTAGGTCTATTATAGAATCGGTAATGCTTGACTTTATGTACACTGCACCCGGAGATAAAACTATTGTAAAAGTTATTATTGATAAAGACTGCGTAACCAAAAGGGCAAAGCCAAAAATAGTACGCAAAAACAAGGATAAAGATATTATAACAGCATAAAAAGTAATTATAAGCAAATAATACAATGGAAAATCCTTTACCCCTAAAGGATTTTTTATTGTCAAAAAAACGGCAAAAATTGTTGCTTTTAAGTGTTTTTGTATCTATAATGAATACAGAAGTTTAAAAGGAAGGTAGATTTTGGATAAAATGGTTTTTCCTGTTATTGCATTAAGGGGACTGGTAGTTTTCCCCAATACTACTATCACTATCGATGTGGGTCGAAAAAAATCTGTCGCAGCGTTTACGGCGGCATTGGAGAGAGATTCACTCGTTTTGTTATGTATTCAAAAGGATTTAGCTGTAAAAGAACCAATAAAAAACGAATTAGCAGAAGTGGGTACGGTTTGCCGTATTTTGCAGCGTATCGAACTGCCTAATAACAATGCAAGGTTATTGGTGCAGGGGC
>CALLXO010000120.1 GCA_937875645.1 uncultured Clostridia bacterium | reverse complement strand
ATACAGAATCATAAGCGTAGACAAAGATGGCAATGTTGTTTTACCCGAACAAGTACCTACCAAAACAGGTTTTGCTTTTGAAAAATGGGTGACTGAAAAAGGCGGCGATATCGATTTTGTACCTAGTGGTATTACAAAAAACACAACCGTTTATGCAAAATGGATAGAGCGTCCTGCTGCTCCAAATTCCGCAACTTTTGACGATGCAACGCTTACGCTGACTTGGGATGAAGTTTCAGACATAGATGGCGGTTATGTTTATAAGGTCGACGGCGGCGAACAACAAACAAGCACGCAAAACAGCATACTTGTATTTGGATTAGTTAAAGGTGAGCATACGCTGAGCATAAAAATAACAAAAGAGGGTATTGAGTCAGAATGGAAAGAAATTACTTTTTCAGTAAATTCAATCTATATAATGCTTGAATACAATAACGGCAGTGAAAACAGCAGCGGATTTGTTCGGATTGGCACAGACGGAAAAGTTATAGATCCTCCGACAGACCCGACACTAACAACCAGACAATTTATAAAATGGACATTTGACAATAGATTAGACGGCTATAGTATTAATCTTTCAACATATACCTTTACATCAGGCAATAAGCTGTATGCGCAATGGTTAGATAAACCTCAAATGGTTTCCACGATCAGCTTTGTCGAAACCGAGAGCGGCGGCTATATAGAATGGGATGCTGTTGAAGGCAAAAAAATCTCCTACGAATTAAAATGGAACAACAGCACACAAAAAATCATAATACCCGAAGGCTGCAGATATGTTCTTCAACTGCCACAAGAAGGCGAATTTACTGTTGAAATCCGCACTGTGGATGTTATAAATGGCATTACCGTATATTCTGAGTGGAGCAAGCTAAGCGTTACAATTTCGTTTGAAGCAAAAACGGGCAGAACGGATTCGGGCATAATGTTTTTAACGGTAAACGACAAAAGGACATACATCTTTTACGCAGGTCAGTCATACGATTTTGGCGATCCTAACGCAACTTTTGACAAAAATGATTTACGCTATACGATATTAGCTAACGGCGTAATCAAAATGACGGATGCAACAGGCGGTTTAGTACTTCATTGCACTCAAAACGGTGTAGAAAAGGATGTAAACATACTGGTTGTTCCTCAAATTGAAGATATTTCGGCCGGATTGGGATATGCTCAGTATATTCACGAAAGTACATCGGGCGAAAATTCGGTATTTTTGGATACAACTGGCAAATACACCGTAGGCACAGCGCAAAACAGCAGATACTATATCGATTTAGAATTGGCTTATAAATCTGGTATGTACGGCGATATCGAAAACGAATTTAACTGGCTTTTCTCCCTTAAAGACAAAGGAGATACCGATTGGGATAAACTAGACGTTAAACCGACGGATTTAGGTATTATAATTCAAAGAAACACTGACGGTATAGAAGGTTACATCGGAAAATATTATATTAATTTTAGTGAACCATACAACGGTAAAATATTGCAGATAAAATTGTCGCCTAAATATCCTAATGCTCTTCAGGACGCAAACATAGAGGATTATTCCGTCATTTTTGAAGTGGAGCTAAATGACGGTATAAACGTTTATACGCACGACCAATTAAAAACCAATTACGCAAATACCAATATATACACAATAAATATCCATAGGGATATCTTATCACGGTTGGATGCTGATCAAATCAATCCAAATGAGAGTGCAGTAAACTTAAAAGACCTCGCCGCTGATACCACACCAGACGGTAGCAAAAAAGCGGGTGATGTATACAGGAGAAAATCAAGTACTTCCAACACTTGTGTAATTAACGGGAATTACTTTATAATTGATGCTACCAATGTACCAAAAATAAGATATGCAAGTGATTTTGGGGAAATCCAGTGGAAACCAAACGGTTTTGGCGATTATAAAGTGCAGGGCGTACATACCTCCATTTTCAGAATTATCGGAGGTGCAGATATTGATGTTAGGACAGTATTTAACAATCTCGAAATAATAGGCAATACTGATTTAAAAGGTTCTACTGTAGGCGAAGTAGAATTATATTCTGGCGGGCACAATGGTATAGAAACATATCAGAGCAGCGTTGATTGCTTCAATACCTATGTACATCATACTACAATTGCATATTTCCTTGACAGTTACCAAAACACCAACAACTACAGTAATTTAACAAAGGTTAAAGCTGACCAAAACTGGGGAAACAGCATATATATGTGGGGAAGCGGCGGTCTAATTTTGTCACAAAGTCAGCTTTTAAGCAGCAGTGGTGCGGCACTTCACATTGAGGATGGCATAAGTCAACGCAACGCAAACCCTTTATATGAAACAGCGCTTGAAAACCGTCACAATGAAGTTCGTCGTGACCCTGTCCTTATAATAGACAATACCAACATCATTCGAAACTGGGTATCGGGTGAGGAAGCTTGGTTTACCGCATGGGGTATGGGATCAATTGTTCCGGAAGTTAAAATAGAACTTCAAAAAACTACATTCGGGTATTTTGGTAAATCCGTTATTAAGGAAGTAGATGGTGCTGAAAAATTCAATTTTGCAGTCATGCTTCGCGGCACAATAAACGAAAGCCAAGTGGAAGTTGTAATCAAAGAGGGCGAAAATACCGTAAAAGAATATGTTCACGTGTCCTCAACTGCAGGATCGGGCGAAACCGTAACTTCTGTCCCCAGTGTTACATTAGACCCTAGATATATGGATAATACTCAAATGTTGATGCCATTAGGCGAAAACGTAGACTTTAACCCATGGGTACAACAATTATTTGCTTATCCTACTTGGTTAGGCATATATAACGGTGCAATAACGGAAGGTAAGACACAAGAACAGGCTATTGCTCATGCTAACGAAAACTGCATATATGACAATTTAGTATTATTACGGATGCTGATAAGCAGAAAGTGCTAGAAGTATTAACTGAATACGCTCCCAATGAGGCGGCTATCGGGATAGAACTGTATAAATATTCTGCCCGTAATGGAGGATATGATATAGGCGGAAGCAATTATTATTCAATTGTTATGAATGGCACAAAACTTCACTATGATGGTGGTTCAATTTCTACCATTTGGTTTGAATACGGCAGCGGAGAAGGCTGGCTTAATAAGGAACTGCCAATCGATTAATAATAAGAAAAAGCACAACAAAAAAACGGGATTTATTTCCCGTTTTTTGTTGTTTTTCAATAAAATTTTTCGCAAATACTTAGCTTTGTAAGCTAGAAAACTTTTGTATTGTTGTATCTAATTTTTGTGTTTCTGCATATTCGATGGGGTAAAGATTATTTTTTTCCATATACTTAAAACAGCTATACTGGTCATCCGCTACATCCATATGCACTTGTCCTAAAGTGTCTCTCATATTAGGGCAGCTGCTTTCAAGGATGGCATCCATATACATTTTAGCCATATTTTTTTCGGATGTCAAAATATCTTTTATTATTTGTTCGTCATTTAAACTTCTTTCCATAATTTTCTCCTTTTAACCTTTATGGGATTTAAGATACTTAAAGACAGTGTTGTAATGTTCTTCGGTAGAACTGATAAGGTCCGAAACGAGATTTTTTAACTCACTGTCCTGTATTTGCGGCAAATATGAGCAATACTTTTGATAATTTAGCTTTTCCGCATCAAGTATGTCATTAAGCCCCTGCAAATTTTTAACTGCCATTTGACTCATAAAAATTCCTCCTTGTTTTTTGGTCTATGCGTTTATTATTTGCATTAAAAAAATTACTATACTGTAAATATTAATTTTGAGTTAATTGGATAAATAGCGATTAAATTTTAAGAAAATTACGATAATTAAAAGGGAGTAATTATGCAAAACACAAATTTATTGATTAATGAAAAGTCGCCTTACTTGTTGCAACACGCGCATAATCCGGTAAACTGGCATCCTTGGTGCGACGATGCTTTTAAAAAAGCGAAGGAACAGGATAAACCTGTGTTTTTAAGCATTGGTTATTCTGCCTGCCATTGGTGTCACGTTATGGAAGAAGAGTCTTTTAACGACACTGAGACAGCTAAAGTATTAAACGACTATTTTATATGTATTAAGGTAGACAGAGAGGAACGGCCCGACATTGATGCAGTATATATGGACGCTTGTCAGATGCTGACAGGTTCGGGAGGTTGGCCGCTTACGGTATACTTGACGCCTGAGCAAAAACCCTTTTATGCGGCGACTTATTTGCCAAAATCGACATTGTTTGGCAGAATCGGTTTAATAGAATTGTCGCAAAAAATTGACGCATTGTGGAAAAACGACAGGCAACAGATAATAAATGCCGCCGAGTATGTAAAAGGCATGCTGATTAGGTCGGACAAATTAAGTAAGAATAGCGAAAAAAATATAAATTTGTTATGTGACGAAGCGTATAGATTCTTTTCAGAAAACTTTGACGAAAAAAATGGAGGTTTTAACGGTGCGCCTAAATTCCCCTCTCCTCACAACTTGCTGTTTTTGCTCAAATACTATAATTATTTTGGTGAGGAAAATGCTAAGCAAATGGTAGAAAAAACTCTAACGCAAATGTATAGGGGCGGCATATTTGACCATATTGGCGGAGGCTTTTCGAGATACTCTACTGACGAAAAATATTTAGTGCCGCATTTTGAAAAAATGCTTTATGACAATGCGCTTATCATGTACGCTTATGCATTTTATTTGCAAGAAGAGAGGGACAACGAGCTTTTTAAATATGTGGTTAATTTGACTGCAGAATATGTTTTGAGGGAATTAACAGACGAAAAGGGCGGATTTTATTGCGCTCAGGACGCAGACAGCGAAAAAAAGGAAGGATATTATTATTTACTGGATAAAAAAACCGTTTTTGATAATTTGCAGCAAAGTAGCGCAAAAGAAATTTGTCAACTCTATAATATCAATGACAAAGGGCATTTGGAGGGATATTCTGTTGCAAACTTATTAAGCAATTCTGATTATTTTTATGCGCATAAAAAAATGCAAAAGGTAAAAGACAAATTGCTTATGGCAAGGCAAAAAAAGGAAATTTTTACCGATAAAAAGATTCTGACGTGCTGGAACGGACTAATGATTGCTGCTTTTGCTAAGGCGGGTTTGGTATTAGAAAAAAAAGAATATATTGATGCGGCAAAAAAAGCGGCAGAGTATCTAAAAAAGTATCACGTTACGCAACAAGGGAAAGTATTTCGCATGCAAAAAGGCAGGCATAATACAGGACAGTTAGATGACTATGCTTTTTATGCTTTTGGACTGCTAGAATTGTATAATAGTACTTTTGAAGTTAGTTTCCTTAAAGATGCTATTAGCTTAACGGAAGTTATGATAAAAGAGTTTTTTGATAACGAGGAAGGAGGCTATTTTATGAATCCGCCTGAGTTGAATTCTTTAATTAAACGTCCTAAGGAATTTTATGACGGTGCGATGCCGTCGGGAAACTCTGCGGTTTTGTATGTGTTAAACAAGCTGTCACGCATAACGGCAGATAAAAATATGCTTAAAGCGTATGGCGAACAAACTAAGCTATTTGTACTAAAGTCGCAACATTATTCTGCGGCGTATGCCTTTGCACTTTTTTCTTTGCTGGATTTTTTGACTGACGGATACGAAATTGTTGTGACAAGTAAAAACGAAAAAATAAATTTAGATAAACTGCAAAAATTGGCAGGCATAAAAAATGTATCGGTAATACTAAAAACGCCCTCTTTTAGCAGCATTTTAGATGAGATTGTACCCTGTTTATCAAATTATCCTATAACAGACAAAACGATGTATTATATATGCAAAGGTGGCGGCTGTCAAAAACCGACAGAAAACCTTGACGAAGTACTAAAGCTACTTTCAGCAGTTAATTAGGATAATTTTTTAGGCTTTTTACAGAAGGACCGACAAGCAAATTGCCGTCAATATCAAAACGAGAACCATGGCAAGGACAATCCCATGTTTTGTCCACCATATTAAATTTTAATTGACATTTTAAGTGCGCGCACAACGCTTGGCAAACGTGATATTTGCCTTTTTCGTCTTTATAAACAGCTCGCTTGCTGCCAAAATACATTACAATTCGCCCTTCTCCTTTTTTTAGACTTTTATAGCTCTTAAAAGGCAAAATTAGCGGCATAATCACTAAATTACTGACTACCGAAAGCAAGTTTTTTAAAAATACAAATAGGGGAGTTGTGCGAGAGGGGCTAAAAAGCTTTTGGTATTTGTTTGGCTTTTTTTCAATTAAGTCAGAAATAACCTTGGAAGCAGTTAAAGCGTTTGCCATTCCATACTTGCTGAATCCGGTGATTACATAAATATCCTTGCTTTTTTTAGAATAGTATCCTATAAAAGGAATGCCGTCAAAAGTAACACAGTCGTTAGCTGACCAGTGGTGCGTAATTGACGCGTTTTGCTCTATTGTTTGCACCTTTTTTAGCAGTGTTTGGTATTTAGTTGTATCGTCCACCCTGCCTGTGCGGTGATCCAGTCCGCCTACAATTAATTGGTCGTTATTGCTTCGTAAGGTAATTCCGCTTTCTGAGGTACTTTGGTATATCTTTGTTAGCTCAGTTTTTGACTTAACGCTTACAGCGTAGGAAGTGGATTTGTACATTCTCAAAAAATACCATCCAGGTACATTTATTATAGGATAGTTAGTGGCAATTATTATCTTATTTGCTTTTATTGCAATTTTGCCGCAATACAAAATTTTATTATTAAAATCCACGTCAGTTATTCGTGAATTCTCAAAAATTTCAAAGTTGACAGGCAAAGCACGCAAAAATTTTATGGGGTCAAAAATCGCCATAAAAGGCACTTTAAGAGCGCACATATTTTCGCCAAAAATGTCGGTACTGACAAAAAAGTCCGGGTGTTCGCCTATGGCTTTTAATGCTTCATATTCTTTTTTTAATTTTTGCACGTCTTGTTGTTGCGCTAAAATAAAACTGTCCACCCGCTTAAAATCGCATTGAATATTGTATTTTTTTATCAAGCTTTCGTAATCGTCAATAGCGTTTTTTTGTGACCAATAATAAAGCCGGGCTTTATCAGTGGACATTTTTTGTAAATCTTTATAAAAGAGAGAATGCAACGCATCAATATGAGCTGTGGTAAAACCCGTTGTGCCGTTAAAAAGATTTTGCGCTTCAATCAACGTTACTTCGTGGCCTTTTTGAGACAAGTTAAAAGCTGTAAGATAACCGGCAATCCCCCCGCCTACTACTACAATGTTTTTTGTGCAGCTTTTATTTATTTTAGGATATTGATTTACATTTTTTTCTGTTAGCCAAACTGATTTCATAAAGTTATTTTGTGTTGTTTTTATAATTTTATTTAACGGAGTTTAGCAATTACGGTTTTGGGTAAAAAAATAGGCTAAATTGCTTTAGCCTATTTTTTTGACAATTAGTTAAGCACAATCAGCTTATAGTAATGCCGTATGCGTTGTCAAAATAGTCGTTGTTTATAGGTACCATTCCCCTTGTGCCGTCCCCAAAAGATACTAACAAATAATGGTCCGTTCTAAAATTGACAAATTCTGTTACTTCAATATATCTAAAGGGATTGTACCATACCGGTGACCAGACTAATTTCGTCTCCGTCCTCCAATAGTTGTATTGGCGGTAGCTGTACGCAACCACTATATGGCTGCCGCTTGTGCTTTTTACTCCGTAAAAAATGTCATGGTTGGGGTTTTGCGACATATTCGCAAAAGGATAATAATAATATCCTGTCATTAATAGGACGACCGGCCGCTCACTGTTGAAGAAGGTGTTTGCACATTCGCTTAAAGAAAAATTCCCGTTGGACATGATAGAAGTGTATGTAATATTGTAGCCTCTACTGTTTACAAAGGAAGACAGTCCGCTCTTGAAGTTAGCCTCGCTTGTGCCGTTGCCGTTTACATTTGTTTGCATTAAACTGTACAAAGAAGCAGTCATGTTATTTATGACCTGACCTTGCCCTGCATAATAAAACACGCCGTTTACAATGTAATAGTTTGTGTGATCGGGCAAAAGATTTTCGTAAATTCGGTCAT
>CALLXO010000119.1 GCA_937875645.1 uncultured Clostridia bacterium | reverse complement strand
CCGCAAAGTCAATGTCGGTAAGTTTACCGTCTTCTAATTCCCTCAATACGTTAATAACATTTTCGATACCATCAACCGCAAGCTGACTTATGTTGGGAATGCCCGCCGCTTGTCCGCCGTTTGTGCACCAAGCTATACCCATGTTGCTTGCTTTTACGTCATCAGTTCGTATTACGTCCTCTCTACTTATGAGGCTGAGTTTTTTGAAAGTCTCCGCCACGCTTAAAGTTCCGTTAATTTCCTTAATGCCGGAGTAAAAGCCGTTTTTAATTGCCTGAACTTTAGCAGTACAAGGGGAAATATAAAACACCCCAATATCTTCATTTGGCAATTTGGAAATTGCCCGTGCTTCCTCTCTTGCCATTTTTGCGGATAGTATAAAGGGAGGCAAAAGATTTATGATATTGCTAGAAAGCGAAGGATATTTTTTTAATATCAGCTCCACGCAAGCGGGGCAAACATCGCTTATTACAGGAGTATGTTTAAACTCCTGCATAATAAATTTTTCCTTAATAATAAGTGAAATTACATCGCATGCGCGCGCTACCTCAAACACATGATCAAAGCCGATATTCTTTAAGCTGTTGAGTATCAGCTGAGGACTGTATATATGAGGAAATTGCCCGTAAAGCGATGAAGGCAGTAGAGCAACATTAAACTTATAATCTTTTAGTGCATCATAGGTGTCATATTGTGCATAAATTGCATGAGTAGGACAAGCCCTGACGCAATTGCCGCAGGAAATACATTTGGTGTAATCAATGCTTGCCTTGCCTTCTCGCACCCTAATAGCGCCTATCGGACACTTACGCATACAGTTTATACAACCGATACATTTGTTTGTGTCCAAATTGATCGCCCTAAAATCTTGTTGTTTTTGCTCCGTCATTTTTTATTTAATTTAAAGGTCATCGTGATAGTTGTGCCTACGTTGATTTCCGTATCGATAACCAAATTGTCGCTATATTTTTTCATGTTGGGCAAACCCATGCCTGCGCCAAAACCTAACTCTCTTATTTGACTGTCCGCCGTCGTGTAACCTTCCTTTAGAGCAAGCTCTACATTTTCGATACCCTTGCCTGTATCCTTTAAAACAACTATTATTTCCGTCGGAGTAACTGTCAGTGTCGCAATGCCTCCGTCAGCGTGAATAACCATATTTATTTCGCCTTCGTACATGGATATAACAATTCTGCGTATCAGTTCCGTTGGCAAACTCAGTTGTTTAAGCCGTGACTTAGCCACTTGAGAAGCGCTGCCAGCAAGGTCGAAATTGTTTGCGAGTACTTCGAAAGTCCAAACGATATCAGCCAAAATTAAGTTCCCTCGCCCACCAAGCCGTTTTGATATAACTTTCCGCAAGCGGCAAAAAGCCCTTCTTTTGTGCACATAACAACAATACTGTTGTCGCGGGCAATTTCTAATATCTTATCATCCGGCATCTTGCCCCGTACAAAGCAGATACATTTCATATCCATCATTATAACGGTGCGTACTGCCTGCGGATTGACCAAACCCGTTAAGAGAATGGCTTGGTCCTTAACATAAGCTAATACATCGGACATCATATCGCTTCCGCAAGCTGATAAAACTTCTGTGTCAAGATATTCCTCTCCGCATAAGACTTGAGCGTTTAATATCTGTGATACTTCCCTTAGTTTCATATGTTATTTGGTTTCCTTATACTTCTTGAGTATTGACTCAACTTGGCTAACTGTAACTTTACCGTATACTTCGCCGTTTACAGTCAAAACGGGGGCAAGACCACAGCAGCCTATGCAGCGTGTAGCTTCCAGCGAGAAATTGCCGTCAGAAGTAATTTCCCCTTCCTTTATGCCTAAAACTTGCTTTATTTTCTCCATAACGTCGCCACCGCCTTTTACATAACAGGCAGTGCCCATACACACAGAAACGTTGTGTTTCCCTTTAGGATTCAGACAAAATTGAGAATAAAAGGTAATAACGCCGTATACCTCTTCCATAGATACATCTAAGCCTTCGGCTATGCGTTTAACAACCTCAATAGGCAAATATCCGTAAAGACTTTGCGCCTGCTGTAAAACAGGCATAATTGCGCCTCTTACGTCTTTATTAGCCGTAATTATCTCTTGCAGTTTAATGCGTTGTTCTTCCGTTTCCGTAAAAGGAATTTGACAAATTGTACTCATTTTGTTTCCCCCGTATAAATATAAAAGAATATAGTTTTTTGTCTAATTTTGACCGTTGATATTATGGCTGTTTTTTGCTCTTTTGTCAACCGATTTAAGGCACAAGGTAAAATTTTATCTATTAAAATTTACTATCTGCATAAACTCCACAATTTTGCAAGTTTCTTTGAAAAAAACCTACCTTTTGTTTTCATTATAACATATTAATAATAAAAAAGTAAGCTATTAATTAGCCATAATATAAAGAAAAACTGCAATAATGCAGGATTTTTTGCTTCGATGAATAAATTTAAATAATTTTTATATAATCCTCATATTATATGCAAAAAACTGCATTGTTTTAATAAATTAGCTATATTTGCCTTGTTTTAACAAATATCTAAATAAAAATAATCTCAAGAAAGTTTAACTAAACTTTTCACGCAAATTAAGATTTATCAGCAATATGTCAAAATAGACAGTTTTGATTTCGAAGGACTTTATCACATTGTGCGATAGCTGTTTTAATGACAGTTTTTGTGATGAAAAAGCAGCTAAAATATCCTTTATTGCGCTGTCTTCTTCCTCTCCCATAATTTTGTTAAATAACGATACTGCCGCATCAATTTCCGCTATCATTTGGATAACTTCGATTACTATATCATTGCCGTTTATGTTATTGTTATCA
>CALLXO010000118.1 GCA_937875645.1 uncultured Clostridia bacterium | reverse complement strand
TATTTGCTCGGTCACAGCAAAGGGGGCAACCTCGCTCTTTATTCTTTTTTGCACAGCGATTTAAAAACAGCCGCAAAAATAACGAAATGTATTTGCATAGACGGACCGGGTCTAAAAGAAAGTGACTTTGATTGTCCAGTTTTTAAGACGTATAGCAAAAAAGCGGTGTCTGTTTTGCCCGAGTCAAGCATTATCGGAAGGCTTTTTTGTCATAAGGAAAATGAGCTGATAGTAAAAAGCAGTCATACGGGTATGTTTCAGCACGATTGTTTGAGTTGGGAAGTAAATTGTAACGGTGGATAAACGAAGCGAACTGTCAATAAAAATTGAAACGCTTATTAAAGACATTATCAACAAAATGGATATGCAGGCAAAATATATTTTTGTCAGCTCATTGTTTAAAATGCTTTATGCCTCAGACAGCTTGACTTTAAGCGATTTGGAAACAAAAAGGACTTCTCTGTTGACTTCTTATGTAAAGCTAAATAAAAACGAAAAAAAAGTTTTTAATTCTGTAATGGCTCAGCTCATAAAAGATTCCTCCGTGCGGAAAATGTTTGCCAGTGATTTGAAACAGCTCCGGCTCTCTAAAGCCGAGTTTAACGAAAAACGGCAGCATCTTTTGGCAGAAATTAATGTATAAACGCTTGCGTTTTTGCGTTTTATTGATATAATAATATTGTAAGGTTGCTAAACGGAAAGGTACGCCTGACCGCAAAGGACGTAAACATATGGATTTTTCGGCAAAAAGCCGATATAAATTTTTGTTACCTCCTTTGGCTACCAAAGGAGGTTTTTTAATGCGAAGCGAACAAAACAGAGTTGCGCTAATTAGTATTATTGTAGAGGACTTGGCCGCTGCGGAAAAAATTAATAATTTACTAAGTGCTTGCGGACAATATATTGTGGGACGCATGGGTATCCCCTACCACTCAAAAAACGTCAGCGTTATGAGCGTGGTATTGGACGCTCCCACAGAAATTATCAACAGCTTAACGGGAAAATTAGGCATGCTACAGGGTGTGTCGGCTAAAACGCTGTTTTCTAAGATTTAATTAGGGAAAAATAAAAAAGGAGAATATATATGAAACAATTAAAAACTATTTCGGTACTAATTTTAGCAGTAGTATTGATTACTACGGTCTTTGGCATCTCTGCGTGTTCCGACAACAGCATAAAGATTTATCTGCCTGACGGCACGCCCGCTTTAGCGTTAGCCAACATAATGGACAACAATGCTAACTTTAGCAACAAAATAACAACTTTTAATATTGTACCTGCTGACAACATAAGCGCGGCTTTTAATGACGATGCAGATATTGCCGTTATGCCTACCGTGGTAGCTGCAAAATTATACAGTAAGGGCGCTAAAATAAAACTGTTATCCACTAATATTTTCGGCAACCTTTTTATTATGGGCGTCAACAATAGTGCAACAGATTTTGAGGGATTAAAGGGAAAAGTCGTCTACACGACGGTGGGCACGACAATATCTCTTTTTAAGTATCTTTTGACAGAAAATCAAATTGAATATGTGGAAGGTGCACAGAGCGTTGAGGGAAAAGTAGCTTTATCCTCCTATTCTGACGCAGGGACTATTATTCCGTTACTTAAACAAGCATCCATCAAAAGCACCGAGGCTTATGGGGTGTTAGGTGAGCCGCAAGTTACCAGAAGCAAACAACTAATAACAAATATAGTTACCGTTGTGGATTTTCAAGCAGAATGGCAGAAAATCACAGAATTTGAAGGTTATCCGCAAGCGTCGCTTATCGCAACAGAAGAGTTTTGCAAAAACAATTCAAAATATATCGGCAAATTATTGGCAGCGTTAAAAGACAATACCGAATTTTTGCAGCAGAATTATTCTGACCTTCCTGCCCTTTTTGCCCGTTTTGACAGCAATCTTCAAAATATGACCTTTACGGCAGATACCATAACTAACAGCAACATTCGATTTGTTAGCGCTCAAGATATAAAAAGTTCTGTAATGGATTATATTGGACGGCTGGAAACAACTACCACTATTGACGACGGCTTTTTCTATGCTGCTTAACAAAACAAAAATTAAGGTAATTACCCTTTATGGATAACAAAAGAATAAAAAAACTATTAATAGATTTGTCCTATCCGCTGTTTGTGACACTTTTGGTGTTAGTCATTTGGCAAATAGCGTCCCTTTTGCTTAACGTCGACTTAATTTTGCCTTCTCCCCTTGACGCATTTAAACAGCTTTTGGATTATCTTGGTGAAAAGGATTTTTGGATTTCGTTAGGCGGCACATTACTGCGTTCGCTTATATCCTTTGCATTTAGCTTTATAATCGCTTTGCTTTTTGCCGTTTTGAGCGCAGTAAACACAAGGGCAAAAAAACTAATTAGTCCTTTTACCGCAATTATACGTTCGATACCCACTATGTCGGTAATACTGCTACTTATTATCTGGTTGTCACCGTCTGCCGCACCCATTGCCGTTGCAATAATAGTAATTTTTCCTACTCTTTATTCGGCTTTTTACGGCGCAATTGACTCCGTTGATAAAAATTTGCTTATGATGAGTAAAGTTTACGGCGTCAGCAACAAAGACATAATTAAAAAGCTTTATTTGCCTAATATGGCTAAATCTATGTTTGAAAACACCGCAAGCGGTTTCAGCCTTAACATAAAATTAGTCATAGCCGCCGAAGCTTTGGCGCAAACAATGCACAGTATCGGTAAACTTATGCAGTTTGCAAAAATCAATATTGAGCCAACAAAACTGTTTGCGCTTACTTTAGCAGCAATAATAGTGGGCGTATTTTTTGAAAGCACTATCAGGTATATAGGGAAAATTAGTATAAGGTGGCAAAATGATTAAACTAAAAAATATATCAAAAAATTACGGCGACATAAAGGTGTTGGATAATTTAAACCTAATAATAGAGAAAAATTCTATCACTTGCATTTTAGGAGCAAGCGGTTGTGGAAAAACCACCTTGTTAAACATAATTGCAGGTATAACGCCGTATGAAGGCAGTATTGAAGGTTTTAATGGCAAAGTATCTTATATTTTTCAGCACGAATTACTTTTGCCTAACCTTACTGTCAAGCAAAATTTACAATACGTTTTAGCTGAAGCGGATTATCACAAAATTGACGGCATGTTGGATATGTTGGAAATCTCCGCCAAAGCAGACAAATATCCACGCGCAATAAGCGGCGGCCAAGCGCAAAGAGCAGCCATTGCAAGAGCGTTTTTGTTTCCCTCACAATTATTATTGATGGACGAGCCTTTTTCTTCCTTAGATACAGCGTTAAAATTACGTTTGATTAACGCTTTTTACGACATTTGGCAAAAGGAAAAAAGGACGGTATTATATGTGACTCACGACATTGAGGAAGCATTCCTTTTGGCAAACAGAGTGGTTATAATGGATAAAGGCAGTATTGTTTATGATGTAAAACTTAACGGCAATCCCGTACGTAATTACGGACAAACTTCTCCCATCAAACAGCAAATTTTGGAAAAAATGTTATCGGCTAATTAGCGTTTAACATTGTTTAAATTGCAAGCACCCCTAAAGAAAATACTAAAGGGGTGCATTTTTATGCCACAAAATTAGTGTAAAAATTAAATGGCTCGCCAAACTACCGAAACAGACATATACAGATTAGAGGGTATTATGGACCGTGTTTGAAAACCTAAAAGAACTTCTCCGTCTCCCGGCCAAGCAGACTCTAATATCTCAAAATTGTTAACTATTGACCGAGAGGATGCAATTTCCAATCTGGTGCTTGCTCTTATTAAAGCCAAATCGAAATTATTGTCGTATACATCTTCGATATACATATTTTCCGGCTTTTCAAACACTAATGCCGCTCTAAAAGGAGAGTAAGAAGTGTGATAGGGGAAAGCCATATAGCCATAGCTATACATCTCGTAAAGTTTACAATAAATCTGCAATTCGCCGCAAATAGCGCTGTTTATGCCATTGACAAGACCTGCTCCGCCCTTGTTGTGGAAGGAGGCTGGGTCAGAAGGTCGAACAGAACTATCCCTTACTAAATCGTCCTCCGCCCCTACCATTAAAATTGCCTTATAATATGTAACATAATTTTCCCTGTCAATATAGGGTTTTGTTTTTTGCATAAGCTGCGCAATTACACCGGTAACCAACGGCGCGGCAAAGCTTGTGCCTGAGCCTCCTATACTTGCAAATAACGTTACATTTAAAATAATGTTAGCCCCCGGTGCTACAACCTCCGGTTTGTTGGTCAAAAAGGAGGGCACGTTATAACTGGAAGTTGGACTTACGTTGTAAGGCGGATTTATTTTGGAATAATAGTCGCTTTTTGACTCTACCGAACCTACTGTAATAGCATTGTACGCTTTACCCGGACTTGTTACATTGCCGTCAGTTGCTCCCCTGTTGCCCGCTGATTTTACAAAAACGATTTTTGTTTGATAAATTAGATTATCAATTTCCTTATCAAACCAACTGTAAGAATCAGTTGCTGAGCCGGCGCTATAATTAATTACATCCACTCCTAAAGACGCAAACTGAGTAAATGCTGTTAAACAATCGGTGGCTGTGACTATACCTGACTGATAAACTGTAGCCCCTGTGGCGACACCTTCTACATAAGGGCGAAACAGCTTACCCCCGGAACAGGCACAAAGGATAATGTCCCGTCGGTATGCTTGGGCTTAAGCTGTCTGTTTTCTGGGTCGTATCTGCCGCCGTTTGCTTCTATTATCCCTATTTTTATTCCTACCCCTGTCAGTCCTCCAAAGGAAGAATGTTTAAGCCCCGGTTTTGATGCCGTACCTTTTGCCGCTCTTATTTGGTCCACTGCCGCCCATGTATCAGGTTGACAGATAAGGTCTTCAAAATAAGTAATATCCAAAACCTCTTCATCCGCCATAAGTGTACTAATCTCTTCTTTTGTCAAATCCATTATTAAGGTGGAAGTATATTTGCTTTTGTAATAAATTTTGTTATCCGTCAAGGAGTACTTTCCCATAAAGTTACGATTGTTGTCCGCCGTCAATTTCTCTATGCTGTTTAATCTGATATTTTTGTATTGGTCTCTATTTTGACTGATAGAGTTTACAGCATCTATAATGTTATTTTGCGTTATGCTTTTGCGTTGGCAAACATGCTGCTACATGACTTTATACCAAATCCTGTTTGTGCAACATTTCTTTCTAAATCGTCCTGCTCTATGCCCTTTCTCCAAACAGCTACCGGCAAGGTCTCTTCATTAGACAGCTTTTCCATTCTATTAAGCATATCTTGAGAAAGTGTTTTTTCGCCCAACGTCTTGGTAACGATTTCACCTTTCTGCATCATTGCTTTTGAAACGCTATTTTCCGTTGAATTTGCAAAAACAGCACCGACTCCCGTCAATTGCAGGACTAAAACAGTAACCAACAACAGCAATAAAAACATGCTGCCAAAATTTTTTACCTTGTTCATACATATCCTCCTTTTTTGCGTATAACGCCTAATTTTTAGGATGATCATCCCCTAATATAATTTTATTTTTGCTTTATCAAAAATATTTGTCGTCAAAACACTACTTTACACCAATTTTGTAGAAATAAATTGCTTATGGCACATAAACAAAAAAACGTCCGACATAACGCCGACCGTTTTTATAATGATTTATTTAAATTACAAAATCTTATTAATTAGCCAATTTGCTCTAAATTATAATTCTTACTAACTTAACTAGCATCTAAACTGTCAAGGTATGAGCAAGCCGCCAATGCGGCAGCCGCTCCGTCTGCGGCAGCGGTGGTAAGCTGTCTCACTTTTTTTGTACGGCAGTCTCCTGCGGCATAAACCCCCTTTCGTGATGTTTTGCATTCCTCATTTGCCACAATAAAACCGTTTTTATCTAAGTTAACTAGTTTTTCAAACACAGCATTGTCAGACATCTGCCCCACGCAGATAAATACCGCTCTTGTATCAAATATTTTGCTTTCGCCGCTGTCGGTTTTTTCAAAACGCAAACCGGTTAGATAACCGTCTTTGCTAAAAAACTGCTGTAAATTTAAATTATGGAAAATTTCGACATTTGGTTTGCTTTTTAATGTACGTACCAAATGCGACTCTCCAAAAAAATTGTCAAACAACGTGCAGACGGTAACCTTTTTGCAATAACCGGTTAGCATAATGCTATATTGCAACGCAGTGTTTGCGTCGCCTATTACCACCACTTCCTCTCCTGCAAAAAATGGCCCGTCACAAGTAGCGCAATAGCTTACGCCTTTTCCTACAAGTTCCTCTTCACCTAGCACCCCAATTTGGCGGTGTTTTACGCCGGTAGCCAAAATAATGCTTTTAGCCGTATAAGTATTATAATCGGTAGTCACAAAAAAACCTGTCGGCGTTTTTGTTATGCTCTCTACCTTTTCTAACTCTGCCTTTACACCAAGCTGAGTAATCTGCTCAAACATAATATCGGAAAACTCTGCGCCGCTAATGGTTTTTTGTGTGGGAAAATTTTCCACCTTGGGGCTTAACGCTATCTGCCCACCAAAGGTATCCTTTTCGAGTATTAAAACGCTTTTTCCGTTACGCAGGGCATAAAGGGCGGCGGTCATTCCCGCCGTCCCAGCACCTACAATAATAATATCAAAACTTTCAGCCATTAAGTCCCTCAACATATCTCTTTATTTCACTTGCATTTTCGTATCTTATTAGTCCGTCACTAGAAGGCACCAGCAATGTGGGCGCTTTTGTAACGTTATATTTGTTAGAAATTTCCTTATTGTCCATTGCGTCTAAAGAAGTATAACTAATATTTGCCTTGTCTAATATGCTTTTTGCCATTTTACAATTAGGGCAAGTCGCACTGGTAAACAACATAGGTTGACTAATTTTTTCGCTTTTTCCGTTAACTTGCGTTGCCACTGTATCATCGCAACTCTTTTTGTCCTTTAAAACAGATTTTTCTATATTATAAACCTTGCGCTCTTTAAATTCCTCTACCTTGCCGTCATTCCAATTTTGCACAGGACGGTAATAACCTGTTATTCGGCTGTATACCTCCGTCTTTCTTTCGCATGTGGGGCATTTATAAACTTCCCCCGCTAAATAGCCGTGGTCTTGGCAAACGCTGTAAGTAGGACTTAAAGTATAATAAGGCAAATGGTAGTTTTCGGCAATTTTTCGCACTAAATTAGCAGCCGATCGCCAATCGCTTATTTTTTGTCCTAAAAACGCGTGGAAAACTGTGCCCGAAGTATATAGCGTCTGCAATTCGTCCTGAATATCTAAAGCGGAAAAAATGTCTTCGGTATACCCTACTGGCAAATGACTGCTGTTTGTATAATAAGGCACATCACTTACCCCTTCGCTTGCGGTAATTATATCAGGATAACGTGTCTTGTCGTGTTTAGCTAATCTATACGAGGTCGATTCCGCAGGTGTAGCTTCAAGATTGTATAAATTGCCGTATTTTTCCTGATAGTCGGAAAGTTTTTCCCGCATAAAATTGAGTGTTTCCTTAGTAAATTGCTGTGCTTCTTTATCTGTTAGATCTTTACCAATCCATTTGGCGTTTAGGCAAGCTTCATTCATCCCCAATAGACCTATTGTGGAAAAATGGTTGTCAAAAGTACCTAAGTAACGTTTGGTATAAGGATATAAACCTTCATTTAACAACTTAGTGATTACATCTCGCTTTATCTTTAAGCTACGTGCCGATATATTCATTATTTTTTCGAGCCGTGCAAAAAATTCCTTTTGCGAACTTGCCATATAAGCTATACGCGGCATATTAATTGTCACAACGCCAATACTGCCGGTGCTTTCGCCGCTGCCAAAATAGCCGCCGCTTTTTTTGCGAAGCTCCCTTAAGTCAAGGCGAAGCCTACAACACATACTTCTAACATCGCTTGGTTCCATATCACTGTTTACATAATTGCTAAAATAGGGAGTGCCGTATTTTGCTGTCATTTCAAACAACAGCCTATTATTTTCCGTCTCAGACCAGTCAAAATCTTTTGTTATGCTATATGTCGGGATAGGATATTGAAATCCTCTGCCATTTGCATCTCCCTCAATCATAATTTCGATAAACGCCTTATTTATCATAGCCATTTCCTGAACGCAGTCTTTATATTTAAAATCCTGCTCTTTGCCGCCCACAAGTGCGTTTAACTCAGCTAAATCGTCCGATACAACCCAATCCAACGTTATATTTGTAAAAGGCGCTTGCGTACCCCAACGGCTGGGAGTGTTTACGCCGTAAACAAAAGATTGAATGCATTGTTTTACTTCCTTATAATTTAACTTATCTGCTTTTACAAAGGGGGCAAGGTATGTATCAAAGGAGGAAAAAGCTTGCGCTCCTGCCCATTCATTTTGCATAATGCCTAAAAAGTTTACCATCTGATTGCAAAGGGTGGATAAGTGACTTGCCGGACTACTTGTTATTTTGCCGGGTATGCCGCCTAAACCATCTTTTATTAGTTGCTTAAGTGACCAGCCTGCACAATAACCAGTTAGCATTGATAAATCATGAATATGAATGTCGGCATTGCGGTGCGCTTTTTCAATTTCGTCATCGTAAATTTCGCTCAACCAATAATTAGCAGTGATTGCGCCGCTGTTGCTTAAAATAAGACCGCCCACGCTGTAAGTAACAGTGCTGTTTTCCTTAACACGCCAATCGTTTATTTTTAAGTAATTGTTGACAGTATCGGCATAGTCCACTATTGTCGACTTCATATTGCGGATTTTTTCGTGCTGTTTGCGATACAAGATGTAAGCTTTTGCTACATCTACAAAACCCGATTGAATCAGCACCACTTCGACAGAGTCCTGAATATCCTCTACAGTAACAACGCCGTTATTAATTTTTTCGTTAAATTGTGCCGTAACTTTTAAAGCTACCGTGTCTAAAATATCTTCGGTATAATTACGGTCGACGGCGACAAAAGCACGCTCAACAGCGTCTCTTATTTTTTTAAGATTGAAATCAACAATCTTTCCGTCTCTCTTTTTTACCTTAAACATATCTTCCTCCTTATGTAATCCATATGTAAATTCATTTTGTTTTCTGAGACTTCCTTTAAGTTTTAATATTAAATTTCTCTTTTAAGGTAAGTCTATTATAACTCCACTTTATTTTATTAGTCAACTGAAAAACTATCTACATTTTGTGAAATTTTTTTCTTTTAATACAATATGTTGTATTTTTCGACTTTTTTAATGTTTTCACAATAGTGTATTTATTTAAATAATAATAAATAAAAAAATAAATAATCCTTCAATTTTAATCTTGATTCTTGTTTTTTTAAACCAAAATAATAAGACCGCTTGAGTTTAAGCGGTCTTTGTTTTAAATAAATACTGATTAAATCTTAAAGTATTTTACTGCGCTTTCAAACATTTTTATATCGTAATTGCCTTCTACGTTTCTATAAAGGTTTTCGCCTTTACGTTCCGCATGTCCCATTTTGCCAAACACTCTGCCGTCAAAAGAAGTTATGCCTTCAATAGCGTCAACGCTTCCGTTGGGGTTAAATTGAATATTTCCGCTAACCATTCCGTTGTTGTCAACGTATTGCGTTGCTATTTGCCCATTATTCGCCATTTCCTTTATCTCTTTTTCCGTTGCCACAAAACGCCCTTCGCCGTGACTAATTGGCACGTTAAAAATATCGCCGACATTTACTGCGCTAAGCCACGGAGACTTGTTTGAGGAAATCCTTATTTTAACAATTTTAGACTGATGACGCCCTAAGGAATTATAAGTAAGGGTGGGTGAATCTGCTTTTGCATCCCTTATCTTACCGTAGGGCACTAACCCTAATTTAATAAGCGCCTGAAAACCGTTGCATATGCCGCCCACCAGTCCGTCACGGTTTGCTAATAGGTCACTTAGCGCATCGCTTATTTCGTTGTTGCGTAAAAATGCCGTTATAAATTTGCCGCTGCCGTCCGGCTCGTCGCCGCCGCTAAATCCGCCGGGAATAAACAAAATTTGGCTATTTTTTAGCTGCTGAGCAAAACTGCGTACACTCTCGCTTAAATGCTTTGCCGTCAAATTGTTGATGACAAAAACTTGCGGGTTTGCTCCTGCATCGGCAAATGCTTTTGCTGTATCGTATTCGCAATTTGTCCCGGGAAAAACAGGTATCAATACCTTTACCCTTTCCTGTCTGTTTTTAGGTTTTGTCCTTTCCGAAGCGTAGAAACTATATGTTGTAGGTTTAGCTTGCGCTAAAGAGGGACTAATAGCATAAATATCTTTTAATTTGTCTTCGTAATTTTTTATTAGCTCGTCTGTGGAAATTTGACAATTTCCGTAAGTTAAAGTTTTTTCAGCATTTGTATTTCCTAATGGCAAAAGGTCAAAGTTATTCTGCCTTTCCTCTAAGGAAACATCATCATCAAGTTCCAAAACAAAAGCGCCGTAGTTATATTCAAAAAGCATCTGCAAGTTGACTTTTGCATCGTACTCAAAACCCAAATCATTTCCTAAACACATTTTAAAGATCGCTTCTGCAATACCGCCATAAACAACTGTGTATGCCGAAATCGCTCTGCGAGTACTTAATAAGCTATTTACGCAATCAAATATGCTTAAAAGACTTTCGCTTTTAGGTAACCCTCGCTTGTCCTTTTTTGGCAGTAATGCCACAACTTTATGCAAAGGTTTTTTAAAATGGTTGGCAACGGCATCATTAGCTAACAATGTAGTAACAGCAAAACTAATAAGAGTAGGGGGGACATCCAAATTGTTGAAACTTCCGCTCATGCTGTCTTTGCCGCCAATTGCCGCAATTGATAATTCCCTCTGTGCTTTAAATGCGCCTAAAAGCGACGCAACAGGTTTTCCCCAACGCAAGGGGTCATTGGAAAGTTTTTCAAAATACTCTTGAAAAGTCAAATAAACTTCCTTAAACTGTGCGCCGGTGGCAATTAATTTACTTACGCTTTCAACAACTGCTAAATACCCTCCGTCAAAAGGATTGTTTTGCGAAATGTAAGGGTTAAACCCCCACGACATCACACTTGCGGTATTAGTGTGCTTTTTTTCTACGCTGATTTTATTGACCATAGCTTGGGAGGGCGTACGTTGAGTTTTCCCTCCAAAAGGCATTATTACCGTTCCGCTGCCTATCGTGCTGTCAAAACGCTCTACTAATCCACGTTTGCCACACACGTTTATATCCTCTACCAGCTTAAGATAATTATCTTTAAAACTGTCACCGATTGTTTTTTGGTAGCAATTTCCTGCCGCCACTTTAGCGATAGCGTGCTTTTCCACTCCGTTGGTGTCTAAAAACTCTCGTTCAATATCTACGATATATTTGCCGTTCCATTTCATTTTTAAGCGTTTTGTGTCTGTCACGGTAGCAACAACGGTAGCCTCTAAATTTTCCTTATGCGCTAATTCTAAAAAAGTTTTTACATTTTTTTCTTCCACCACAACAGCCATGCGCTCCTGTGATTCGCTTATAGCTAATTCCGTCCCGTCTAACCCTTCGTACTTTTTAGGAAGGGCATTTAAGTCAATATCTAATCCGTCAGCTAATTCCCCAATTGCAACAGATACGCCGCCAGCGCCAAAATCGTTGCAGCGTTTAATCAGCAAACTCGCTTGCTTGTTGCGAAAAAGCCTTTGCAATTTTCGTTCTTCGGCGGCGTTGCCTTTTTGAACTTCCGCTCCGCACTGAGTTAAACTTTGGCTGTCATGGCTTTTGCTGCTGCCTGTTGCACCGCCGCAACCGTCTCTGCCCGTTTTTCCGCCTATTAAAATAACCCTGTCCCCTTTATGGGGCGTCTCGCGGCGTACATTGGCTTGAGGAACTGCGCCTATAACTGCCCCTACTTCCATATGCTTAGCGACATAGCCCTCATGGTAAATTTCCTCCGCTAACCCTGTCGCCAACCCGATTTGATTGCCGTAACTGCTGTAACCGTTGGCGGCGGTAGTCACAATTTTTCGCTGAGGAAGTTTGCCCTTTAAAGTGTCCTCTAATTTAGTCAGCGGGTTTCCCGCTCCAGAAATCCTCATAGCAGCATAAACATATGCCCTGCCGGACAGCGGGTCTCTTATAGCGCCGCCTATGCAAGTAGCAGCACCCCCAAAAGGCTCTATCTCTGTAGGATGGTTATGCGTCTCGTTTTTAAAAAGCAATAGCCACGGCTCGTAGCTTCCATCTATATTGACTTTTATTTTGACAGTGCAGGCATTTATCTCGTCGCTCTCGTCAAGTTGAGTAAGCAGTCCGCGTTTTTTTAACAATTTTGCGGCGATAGTGCCTAAATCCATTAAGCTAACTGGCTTAACTCGCTCCAACTCGCTACGTGCCGACAGATAATGCTTATATTCTTCCTCTATGTCATCGTCTTCAAAAACAATATTATCTAATACTGTATTAAAGGTAGTATGGCGGCAATGGTCGCTCCAATAAGTATCAATAACTTTAATTTCGGTAATTGTCGGCGGTCTGTTTATGCTTTTAAAGTACTGTTGACAAAATAAAAGGTCAGCTAAATCTAACGCTAAATTGTATTTTTTTGAAAATTCTTTTAAAGCGTTTTCATCAAGAGAATTAAACTCTTTTAGCGACTTTACGCTGACAGGAATAACAAATTTTTCCTTCAAAGTGTCGCTGTGCGTTAAGTCAGTTAACTTGCATTCGATAGGATTAACCACATATTGCGCAATCTTTTGTTTTTGCTTTTCGGTAATGCCAGTAAAAATATAAACCTTAGCTGTCTTTACGATAGGCCGCTCGCCCTGACTAATAAACTGAATACATTGCTCTGCACCATCGGCACGCTGATCAAACTGCCCGCTTAAAGCTTGTACCGCAAAAGCTTTTTCCTTTTCGTTTAAAATTAGCTCGTCAAAAACATCGTCTGTTTGCGGCTCGCTAAAAACCGTTGCTCGGCATTTGTCAAAGGTCTTTTTGTCAATATTCTCTACGCTATATTTGTTTACGATGCGTAAAGACTCCGCTTTAATATTAAGCAGATTATTAATTTCTTCCTTTAAAAAATTCGCTTCATTAGCGTATTGGGGCTTTTTTTGAACATAAATTTCAAAAACCATTTTATCCTCTTTACTTTTTTTTCGTTTGCTTTGTTTGTTTTTACTGTCTATTAACTTAATCTTTTAACTCAAGTGCTTTTTTGCCTATGTCTGTTCGATAATATTTATTATCAAACTTAACGTCCTGCATCAACTGATAGGCATTGTTTATTGCTGCTTTTAGCGTAGACTCCACCGCAGTGACGCCCAACACTCTTCCTCCATTGGTGAAATACTTTCCCTTTTCTTTTTTTA
>CALLXO010000117.1 GCA_937875645.1 uncultured Clostridia bacterium | reverse complement strand
AGCGGTAAAACAAGCTATTTGTGAGTGTTTTGACCAACTAAAAGAAAAAAACAAGTTAGACCTAAAAGAAATAGGGTGTATCATTATAAGCTGTACAAAAGACATAAAATCCATTAACCCAGCTACGTTATTACGAGAAAGCGACAGTCAACTTAATGATGTTGCATTCTTTTGTGTGGAGGAGCATGATTTTACCGATGCGTTAAATTTATGCGTGCGTATTTTACTTATTACTGAACAAAAAATAAATAACAAAACACACATTTATTTAAAGGGTGCAAAAGCATTAAGGAGGGATAACCAATGATTAATATTGCGATAGACGGCCCAAGCGGATCAGGCAAAAGCACTTTAGCTAAACTTATTGCAAAAAAAAGAGGCATTTTATATTTAGACACAGGGGCAATGTACCGCTGTGTAGGCTTGAAAGTCAAAGAAACGGGCATTGATATGTATAATGAAGAAAGTTTGCAAAATTTATTGGACAACTTGAAATTAGATATAAAGTATATCGACGGTGAACAAAAGGTTTTTTTGGACGGAAAAAATGTCAGCGCAAAAATAAGAGAACATGACATAAGTAAATTAGCAAGCGATGTTTCGGCGTTGCCCGCCTGCCGAATTAAGCTTGTGGAAATTCAGCATCAAATTGCTTCTCGAAACGACTGTATTTTGGACGGAAGAGATATAGGTACTTTTGTACTTCCTAATGCTGATGTGAAGATATTTTTGACTGCAGACCCTGAGGTTAGAGCCAACCGCAGGTATAAGGAGCTAAAAGCAAAAGGTCAAGATGTCCATTTCAAAACAGTACTACGAGACATAATAGAGCGTGACCGCAATGACAGCCAAAGAGCTTTTGCGCCCTTAAAAAAAGCAGATGACGCTTGCGAATTAGACACTTCTTTTTTGTCCGTTGAAGATGTTTTAAATAAAATTGAAGAAATAATTAATAAAAAAGGAGAGTAACTATGGCATTGATACATAGATTACGGTTTTGGTGCGCCTGGTGGGTACGCTTAACGCATCCTTTGACAATACACGGACAAAAAAAGTTTTCTGACAAAAAAGTTATTTATTGCATTAATCATCAGTCACGCCTTGACGCCGTTGTTTTTCTATCAAATTTCAAAATTGCGCCAATTTGCCTTTACAAATCGGAATTTCGGCAAAACAAATTTTTACGGTGCCTTTTTGATAAATTAGGCTATATACCCATAAAGCGTGGAGAAGCGGATTTAAACGCTACAAAAATGTCGCTGTCCGTTTTAAAAAACAATGGCAGTCTGCTAATTTTCCCCGAAGGGACACGAAACAGAGAGGGGGGACTGTTGCCTTTTAAAGAAGGAGCAGCACTTTTGGCAATTAAAACTAAAACGCCCATTCGTCCTTTTTACATCAAGCAACACTTTAACAAAAAAGGCAAAACTTGCGGCAGAGCACATATATTAGTGGGTGACGAGTTTGAATTGTCCGAGTATTATGACGTAAAATTAGATGCGGTTAAGCTAAATGAAGCAACGGAAAAGATACGCAGTATAATATTCAAATTGAGCGAAGCATTAGAAGAAATTTTGTTGGCAAAGAAAAAAAGAAGAAAGAGCAAAAAAAGCAATAATAATACCGCATCAAAATAATAATAAAAAGAAGTAATATGAAGATATTAATAAGTAAAAATAACGGTTTTTGCAACGGTGTAACGAGTGCTGTGGATTTAGCGTTAAACGTTAAAGCAAAAGTAGGAAAAAAGGTTTATTCTTACGGAGAAATTGTCCATAATCCTGTTGTTGTTGACAAGCTATTACAAAATAGCATTGTTGTAACGGATGATTTAAATATCCTTGAAGAGGGCGATAAACTTATAATCCGCAGTCACGGCG
The DNA here is from genome assembly GCA_937875645.1 of uncultured Clostridia bacterium. Classification (GTDB taxonomy): domain Bacteria; phylum Bacillota; class Clostridia; order Christensenellales; family CAG-314; genus SFEB01. The sequence goes on along the minus strand of CALLXO010000117.1, from coordinate 2,406 downwards.
CACATCCTAAGGTATACGAATATTGTAACAAGAAGGGTATTGAGATTATAGATGCTACTTGTCCTTTTGTTAAAAATATTCAAAATAAGGCAAAAACATATTATGAGCTGGATTATCAGATTGTGCTAGTAGGTAGTAAAAGTCATCCGGAAATAATAGGCATAAACGGATGGTGCTCAGACAGCGCCGTAGTTTTTAACGGTGAGGATATATGCCGCATCAATACTGATAAAAACGTTTTGGTACTGTTTCAGACCACATTTGACTGCTCAAAAGTAGCAGCAGCGCTAAAAAATATTGTAGTAACTAACGCTAAAATACTTGAATTTTTCAACACTATTTGTTATACTACAAAAGATAGACAGCAATTTGCTGAGTATTCTTCAAAACACAGTGATTTTTGTGTGGTCGTTGGCGGCAAAAACAGCAGCAATACTAAAAAGCTGTATGATATCGCCAAAACCTTCAACAAAAACTCACTTTGGATAGAAAATACTACGGATTTGCCTAGCTTATCGCAATATAATACTATCAGTCTCATAGCAGGCGCGTCAACTCCACGAGAGTTGATGGAGGAGGTTTTGTCAAAAATGTTGAAAGACGCAAAAGACAACGCAGAAGTAATAGAACTACAGCCAGAACAAACAACGGCAGGCTTAGCAAGCGACCAACCGGAAGAACAACCGGCGCAACAGATTACCGCAATTGAGGAATCTGTAAAACCGACAGATATTCAGGACGAAAAACCGACGACGGAAAAACTGGAAGAACAAGTTGTTGCACAGGACGAAAAACCTGTTGAAGAACAAGAAAAACCTGTCGAAAAACAGGAAGAGAATCCAGTAGAAAAACCCCTTGAAGAAGAATCGGAAAAATCGGAAGACACTCAAGTTGAAAAGCAGGAAGAAAAACCAGCTGAAAAACGTGTAGTAACCGAAAAAGAGATGTTCAAAAAAGCGGTTGAAAAATTTGAAAAATCACCCCGTCTATTCCGAAGAGGTCAAAAAGTTAAAGGCAAGGTAGTGCTTAAAAACGATGAAAGCGTCTTTGTATCTATAGATTCCAAAAGAGAGGGGGTTATCCCTAACGATCAATTATCACTTAACGATGATATTGACGAAGTAAAAGCATCGTTAAAAGTGGGCGACAAAATCGAATGCATAGTAATTTCGACAGATAAAGGCATTACTCTTTCTAAAAAGGAATTAGAAATTCTTTATAAAGATGACGAAAAAGTTGAGGGTATTAAAAACGGCGAGCAGTTTGAAGTGACAATTAAACAAGACGTAAAAGGCGGTTTGTTGGCACGCTTAGGCAGCTTTACGGTGTTTATCCCCAGTAGCCACATAAAAATGGGTTTTGCAAAAGATTTAAAGCAATATGTTGGCAAAAATATGACTTTGTTAGCTTTGCCTGACGGCATTGACGAAAACAAAAAGAAAATCGTTGCCAGCCATAAAGCAATAATCGAAAAGGAAAGAAAGGAAAAAGAAGACAACTTCTGGAATAATATCGACATAGGCGAAATTGTAGAAGGTAAAGTGCTTCGGTTTGCAGCCTTTGGCGCTTTTGTTAGCGTTAGAGGGGTTGATTGTTTGGCGCATTTAAGCGACCTATCTTGGAATCCTGTAAAATCTCCTGACGAAATATTAGAGATTGGTAAGGTATACGAATTTGTAGTGCTGAAACTTGACAGACCAAGCAATCGTATTTCTATTGGTTATAAGCAACTTCAACCGCACCCTTGGCAAATAGCGGCGGAAAAGTATGTACCAGGATATGTGCTTACCGGTAAAATTGCAAGGATACTTCCTTACGGCGCATTTATCGATTTAGGTAACGGTATTGACGGCTTGTTGCATATATCAAATGTTAGTTGGGATTGGCTTTCTGACATCAATCAAGCGCTTAAAGTGGGCGATGATATCGAAGTGCAAGTTGTGGAGTGCGATGCGGAAAATAAACGTATCACTCTTTCTCGCAAGGCGCTTATGCCTCAACCTGATGTGGTAAAAACTCAAGAGTCTGCTCAAGAGTCTTTTGAAGAAGAGCAACCTCCTGTGGCGGAAGACACTTCAGAAGACACTACAACAGAGTAAAAGGTTTAATTATAAGTATGCTTTTTTTGCGTACGCTTTAGAGGCATACTTGTTTTAAAAACTATTTCGCAAATTAGTAAAATTTTGTTATTTTATAAGCTAAATTTGTTGACAAAACTTGTATTTTGTAGTAAATTTATAAAGCTGTTAAAATTAACGGTTGTTTAACGGGGTGTAGCGCAGTTTGGTAGCGCACGTGGTTTGGGACCATGGGGTCGGGAGTTCGAGTCTCTTCACCCCGACCAGATTTGCGGGCCTTTAGCTCAGTTGGTCAGAGCGGTCGGCTCATAACCGATTGGTCCGGGGT
>CALLXO010000116.1 GCA_937875645.1 uncultured Clostridia bacterium | reverse complement strand
ATTTGACAGTGAAGGCGGTACTGCGATTGCTAATATACAAGCCAAAAACAAAGAGACTATTGAAGCACCGACCCCACCCACTAAAATCGGTTACACTTTTGAAAAATGGGTTAAGTCAGACGGGTCAGATTTTGATTTTGAAGAGGACATAATAACGGAGGACATTGAGTTAAAAGCAACGTGGATAATAAACGTTTTTACCTTTTCTTTTGAAACTAATGGCGGCACGGAAATTAACGATCTGTCTATCAACTACAACGGTGTCGCAACGCAACCAATTTCTCCCACAAAGGATGGGGAAGTATTTGTTGGATGGTATGAGGATAGTAGTTTTACAAAGCCATTCAATTTTGGTACTAAAATATTAAAAAATACAACGGTATATGGTCGTTTTGTAGAAGCAATTGACGAAACGTTTACTGCTACCTTTATTGGCTCAGATACGGAAATTCCGCAACAGATGACAAATGACGGAGGCATTTTAGTAGATTTGCCCATCCCAGTAAAGGCAGGCGAAACATTTGTTGGATGGTGGATGAGCGATTACGATGATAGCGAAAAGTTAACACGTCAATATACAGATCAAGTACTTGCTGAAGATACCACACTTTATGCTGTATGGAGGAGCGATGCACCCGCTGTATCTGTTAATTCCAACGGTGTCACTTGGGCGAGTAAAGGTGTAAGTGTAAACTACATAATAAAAATTATACGTCTTCCTGACGAAAATATAGTTACACGCACAGTAGGCACAGCTCAATATGACTATGATTTTACAACTAAAGCTGCAGGCGAATATAAAATTGAAGTTACATACGATGATCATACAACCACCGTATATTACAAAAACAAAGCTTTGAGCAGAGTATCTTTATTTGAAGTAGAAGGGTTTTTGCTCAAATTTAACGGTATAAAAAATGCAGATAAGTATTTGATTACTGTTGATTGTGGAAATCATAATCCTGACCATATCCAGCAATTCACCGATTATGAAAATGGTAAATCAACGGTTTTTGATTTTTCTCTCTGTGATATGCAGGAAGAAGGTATTACTTTTATTGTTAAAGCAGTAGCCAATGGCTATCTTACTTCCATATCCAAAGAGTTCAATTTTGAGAGAAGTTTGCCAAAAGTAACAAATATAGTTATTGATGATCAAACGGAGCAGTTCAAATGGGATAGGGTAGAAAATGCTGCCTACTATGTAGTAAAAATTGGCGACAGCGACCCTGTCAATGTATATTCGGAAACGAGTGTCTCCGTCAAGAATTATAATCCCGCAGATATCAAAATAACAGTATACGCTGTTGCTCACGGCTATAATCCTTCCCAGCCGGTAGAGTTTACCTATACTAAGGTAAGGTTAGCCACGCCAAACCAAAATAGTATAACAATTGATGGCGAAACTGTTAGTTGGGATGCTGTAGAGGGAGTAACAAAATATATTGTAAAGATTGGTACAACTGAGTTTGAAGCTTCAGACAACACTTTACAATTACCAGCAGATATTGATACTCAAATTCAAATATCTATTAGGGCTGTCGGTAGCACAGAAGCTCAAAATTCTTTATTCTCCGATGCAAAAAGTTTTGCGGCGACACTCGAAGGCCAAGTTTCTTATAAAAACGGAAAAATATCTTGGTCAACGATTTTTGGCGCAGCAAAATATGGTGTAAAAATAAATGAAAGCGAAGTTATTGAGATTACTGATAAATCCACAGAGATGCCCATAACATTTACTGAAAAAGGTACTTATACTTTTAAAGTGTGTTTTTACGATAATGAGGACACCCAATCAGAATGGGAAACAATCAGTGTGGATATCTTTTTGGTAACTTTATCATATAATGACGAATTTAATACAACATTTAGACAATTATATAGAGCAGTTGGTGATAATTTACTACTTCCTTTAGGAGATGATGTAAAATCAGCAGGTTTAACTTTCAAGTTTTGGTCTGATAATCAACAAGGCGCAAAATACGAAGAAGAAACGCTAAAAAGCGCAACAGATTTATATCTCTATGCACAATGGAGTGCTAACTCAATTACTGTATCACTTGACTATACTGGGGGCGACATGGAAGAAGATACGGTAGAGGTCTATTACAACAGCGCATTTACTTTACCTGTACCCACTCCAAATGATATAACTAAGGCGTTTGCAGGTTGGTACAATGAACCTAACGGTGCAGGCATTCAGTATACTCAATTTACTGGCGCAGGTATAGGTGAATGGAAAAGGGCAGTTAATACTACCTTATTTGCACATTGGGTAGAAGTGTTTACTTTTAAAGATATTGATAACGGTACAGCATACTCAGTATCTAAAGGGCCAGGTATTGCATATATTACCAGCATTAAAATTCCTAATATCTACAACGGCAAGCCTGTTACTACTGTTGAAGGCAATGCATTCCAGTCTTGCTCAAATCTTTTGGAAGTAAATATTCCTGATACAATCGTAAATATAGAAGTAGGTACGGCAGGAGGCTATTCGCAAGGTTCTGCGTTCTATATTTGCAGCAATATTCAAAATGTGAACATTTATACAATACCAGGGACTCACGAAAAATTTTATGCATCCATTGATGGCGTTTTGATATATTATAACGAATTTAACGGTATTGAAATTAAATACTATCCGCATGGAAGAGAAGGTGCATACATAATTCCCGACGGAATTACTACCCTTCCTATAAACGTATTTAAGAGTACTGATATCACAGAGATTACTATTCCTGCAAGCGTAATTCAGATTGATAATATGGCTTTCGCTTCTTGTTATAAATTAACAAGTGTTATATTTGCAAGAGCAGCGGAAGGCGAAGAGGAACAGCCTCTTAAAGTAGGATCTAAAATATTCCAGTATTGTTCTGCTCTGACGAAAATTACCCTCCCCTCTCGCTTAACCAATTTAAATTTTGACATATTTGCAAGCTGCTCCAATTTAGCTAATGTTCATATTGATGGTACAGGGGGCACATATATTTCAAAGTATGGCGTTATTTTGAGCAGTGATGGAACTACTCTTCTATATTGTCCAAAAGGTAGAGAAGGATCCTTTACTATCCCCGAAGGCGTATCAACAATTGGCGAAACAGCTTTCCTTGATTGTAAAAAAATAACAGAAATTACTATTCCCGGTTATGTAACATCTATAAAAAAAGAAGCATTTAAAGGTTGTACCAGCCTTATTATAATCAATTTTGAGGGAACAACCGGCGATGACTCGCTAACCATTGCACAATCAGCATTTTATGGTTGTACCGGACTTACGGCAATTACACTACCGGAAAACTTAAAAACTTTACAAGTAAATGCCTTTGGTGCCACAACAAAATTGACATATGTTACCGTTAATAGTGTAGGGGAATTAAGTTTTGCTACCGGTGCGTTTGCCTCTATACCCACCACCTTAGGCATAATTAATTATTACGTTACTAATGTACATTTAGGAGAAGGAGTATCTTTGTTTGATATAAGCGGCGTGTTCGGCGAAAAATTAGCTACTGTTACAGTTGCGGAACTCAACGAAAACTTCGAAGCAGATGACGGCGTACTATATAATATAGGTAAAACTGAGATCGCTTATTTTCCTAAAGGAAAAGCGGGTATTTTCGATATACCTACGACTGTTATCAGAATAGGTGATGCGGTATTTAAGGGAAAACCTGAACTCACAGGAGTAACAATCCCTGCTTCTGTATTAACAATCGGTGAAGAAGCATTCAGCGATTGCACAAAGCTTACAAGTGTTATTTTTGTTGCCAATAGTATACTTACATTTATTGACGATTATGCATTTGCTGGATGCGAATCACTTGGAGAAATTACTCTTCCGGCAAGTCTAATCAAGATGGGAGCCTATGACGCAAGCGATAAATTGACAAGTATGTACGTCTTTGATGATTGCAAGTCGCTTGAATTAATCAATGTTGAGATAGGAAATACAGCTTATGCTTCTATCAACGGTATACTTTATGGCATAGACGCAGAGGGAAAACCGGTTGACCTTTATCTCTGTCCCCGCACCAATAGCGGCGATGAGGGCGTAATTGATATTCCAAATACCGTTACAAAAATTTGGGATAGAGCGTTTTATTACAATGAAGGTCTTATTGAAGTAAAATTTAGTCAAGGTTCGCTTTCTGATGTTGACATGGGTGATCGCATATTTTTCCAGTGAAAAAAATTACAAAAGGGATCTCTACCAAGAGGTATGACAACAATTGGTCAATATATGTTTTATGGCTGCGAAGTGTTAACAGAGTTGGTGATTCCTAAT
>CALLXO010000115.1 GCA_937875645.1 uncultured Clostridia bacterium | reverse complement strand
CTTTACTTTTATGTCGTTAAGCACATCAATTGAAGTGCATAAATCAATTTCGGCATCAAAACTTTGCAAAATTTGTTGTATTTTCTTCTTCATAATAACTCCGTAAAATTAAAAATACCGTCCTTTATTAGGACGGCAAGAACCGTGGTACCACCTAATTTTGTTTTTGAAAAACAAAAACCTTGTTTAAGACACTGACAGGGTCTAATCCGCACCAAACTACTTTTTCATCCGGTGAGCTACAAAAGTGAATATCTTTCGATAGGCGTAAAGCCTTGCACCAAACGGCTTTTCTCTAAAAAAACGCTGTATATCGACTCTTATGCTTTGTCATCGCTTTTAGTATGTTTTGTAGTATATTAGCACAAAATTTACGCTAAATCAAGCAAAAAACGCAATGCAAAATTTTTTAATGTCAAATTAAAAATAATTGCGTATACTGTGCTGTTTTTGTCAGGGCGTTAAATCATAATTTCCTCCAAAAAGACTGCCCGTTGTGAGATATGTATCAGGCACTTTACCTACAATAATGCTTTCCGACACCAAAACGGGTATATTTATTTTAACAACAGATTGCGAAGTTGGTAAGACAATAGACACATTGGTTACGACGTCGAGGTATATTTTGTGTCTTGTTTGGTTTATTCCTGCTGATTCAAATTCTGATACAAACTGGCATTTAACCGCACCTATTGGCAGCACTTTTATTGTGACCGTGGGACCTTTACCGGCAAGAAGCGGGCTGCCGCTTAGGGTGCCTATAGGTATTTTTATATCTTGCTCCCCCATTTTTTTGATATAAGTTTCCGTTGACTGCGCCATATCACGTGCAAGTTTATTTATTACAATGCTGTTTGCTCTAATTGCCGTTATATCGCCACTGTCATTTTTTTCTATTGTCACCAAATCGCCGTAACTCAATGGGTCAAGCATCACTTCAAAAATTGCGCTGTTGACGGCGGCAGTAGTCAACGCCCTTATCTTTGCCTCGCTAAAAGTAACAATAATCGGCGCAACGGAATTAATCAGGTATATTGACAAAATAAGAATGCTTAGTATTATTAAAAACAGTACTATACCTTTTTTTATCCGATGCAGATGCTTGTTTTTTTTAACTTTATACACCCTTAATTACCTCAGTCTATTATATTAACTTAAGGGTGTCTTTGTTCCTTTTAGATAGGTTTTGTGCGAGGTTTAAATATAATCGCAACCAAATACCCAAAGACTACTGCCGTTGTAATGCCTGTCGCAGTAGCTTTTAAACCTCCTGTAAATGCGCCGACAACTCCCTCCGCTTTTGCTGCTTCAACCGCTCCTGTCACCAAAGCAGAGCCAAAACCGCTAATAGGTACACTTGCTCCAGCTCCTGCCCAATCAATTAGCGGTTGATACAAATTAAAAGCTTGCAAAATAGCGCCTGCAATCAAAAAAATAACTAAAATTCTGCCGTTGGTTAGATGGGTAATATCAATAATTATCTGCCCTATCATACATATTGCACCACCTACTATAAAAGCTTTACCAAAACTCCAAAGCAATTCCATATTATTTGTCCTTATTTTCTTTTTTGTTTTTCATCTCGTTTTTGCTGTCACTTTTGCTGTTATTAACTTTGTTTTTAACATTGTTATTTTTGCTGTTGTTGTTTTTTGCATTTTTTTCGTTCTTCATTTTTATTTCCTCCTTTTTTGGTTGATAATATTTTTCGAGAGGCTCTCTGCCTGCATCTTTCACACTACTGGTAATTTCCACAAGATGAGCAACAGCAGGTATACCATCCCCCTGATAAGCCGTAAGTTGGCTCATAAGCGCACCTGTACCTACCAAAAGCAAGTTGCGCATTTGCCCGCTACGCAAATTATCTAAAATGATACTATTTACCACTATTGCGCTGCAAGCGGCTCCGCTACCGCCTTGAAAGGTCTTTTGTTTAGTAAAATATAATGACGCACCGCAATCAGCAAGGTTATCTGTCAAATCAAAACCCTCTTGCTTAGATAAATCTAACAGTATTTCCTTGCCTAATTTGCCTAAATCGCCAGTAAGTATCAAATCAAAATCTTGGGGGCTTTTACCAGTATCAGAAAAAAACTGTTTTAGAGTATCGCACGCCGCCGGTGCCATTGCTGCACCCATATTATTTACGTCTTTGATGTCATAATCAATCACTCTACCCGGAGTTGCAGCGGTAATTTTAGGCGTGTTGGGTGTATGCGCATTTTTTGTTAAAAGAGTTGCGCCCACTCCCGTGCAAGTCCATTGCGTCATGGGCGACCGCAATACGCCTAATTCTAAAGGGTATCTGTATTGCCGCTCTGCTGAGGAAAAATGACTTCCGCTAATACATATTACATTGTTATAATAACCGTGAATCAAAGCGGCACCCATAATTAAGCTTTGAGCATAGGTTGCGCAAGCTGTGTACATACCAAAAAAAGAAGCTGACGATTTGCGAGCGCTAAAGGAAGTAGACACAATTTGGTCTAATAAGTCGCCTCCCAAAATTGCATCAACTTCGATAGGCAACACCTTAGATTTTGCCATTACACCGTCAATTGCCGTTTCAAACATCTTGCGTTCTGCTTTTTCAAAGGTTTTTTGGTCATATTTATCGTTGATTAATGCAAAATCAAAATGATCGCCTAATTTTCCTTTAAGTTCCTTCGGTCCAACTACGCTAAACCCTTCAGAAAAATATACATCATCAAAATATATGGTGCGTTTTTTGATATTGTTTTCTATGTTTTGCGTCATTAATTAACCCCCTCCTCCAGTAAAAAGCAACGTAATCAACGCTATTACTACGCTTATTGCTACACCGTTGACTATAACAGGTCCAGCTACTAAAAACATTTTAGCGCCTAATCCATAAATCATCCCTTCGCATCTAAATTCTAATGCAGGCGCTACAATAGCGTTTGAAAAACCCGTTATAGGTACTGTGCTGCCTGCTCCAGCAAAACGCCCCAACAAGTCATAAATACCAAAGCCGGTAAAAATTGCTGCAAGTGCTACCAAAACAGAGGAAGCTAAAACAAAAGCATCGGGTTTTGGCATACCTAAATATAAAAATAGTTCGACAAACGCTTGACCGAGGACACAAATTAAACCGCCCACCAAAAACGCCCAAAACATATTTTTAAAATGACTTGATTTAGGCGATTTATGGAAAACGTATTCCTTATAGTTGCTTTTGTCGATATGCTGAAATTTTTGTGCAACGTCTTTGTATTTCTCTTGCGTAGATGCAAATTCTTCCTGTTTTTCTTTAGAGAAAACTTCTAAACTTTCTTCCGGTTTTAAATTTAAGGCTTTTTCCACCTTGCCTATTTCTGAAGTCTTTTTTTTGTCCGATTTCATTTTTTATCCCTTTTAATATCCAGCTCGCCGACAAGTGTTTCTCTATCTGTTGTGTTTCTTTCTATTTCTTTTTGAGCAGGTCTTTTCATAATACTCTCCCGTACAAAATTTTGCCAAAA
>CALLXO010000114.1 GCA_937875645.1 uncultured Clostridia bacterium | reverse complement strand
TGATTGTTTAAGTAAGGAAAGCACCTCAACAAAGCTACTTCCCTCAATAGAAATTTGTTGTGCTATTAGTTTTTTCAAATCCATATTTTCACCGTAATTTAATAGTTACCAACAGTATAGACTTGCATACGGCTTTTGTCAAATTTAGTTTATATAAAAAATGTTTTTGAGGGTTAAACGGTTGCTTTTTTTAGGGGGTTATTTTATAATTAAAACAAGCACTTAAAATGCACGATTGTTTTATGCTTTAGGAGGATTAATCATGAAGTTGCTTAATGCTGCCACGGCAGGCACCTTAGAGTCGGGAGATATTCTGATTGTGTTAGACAAGGCGCCGTCGGGCAAAGGCATCGAAATCAATTTAAAAAGTACCGTAGCAAACCAGTTTGGTAAAAGAATAAAACAGGTAATTACGGAAACACTCAACAAAATCGGCGTCGAAGGGGTATCAGTAGATGCAACAGATAAAGGAGCGTTAGACTGTACAATACAAGCAAGGGTCAAGACTGCTGCAAACAGGGCATTTGGCATTACTAAGCCTACTTGGGACTAAACACCGTTTTTAGGAGTTTTTTCCCCTTTTTTTTGGTATTTTCTGGAGTTTTATTATGGAAAAAAGATTAAGACGTACAATGATGTTTGTCCCGGGCAACAACCCAAGTATGATGTGCGATGCGCACATTTACGGGCCCGATTCAATAATGTTTGATTTAGAGGATTCGGTCAGCATCAACGAAAAAGACGCAGCGCGCCTTTTGGTTTATCATGCGCTTAAAACAATAGATTACGGCAACGTTGAGCGGGTAGTTAGGGTAAATCCCTTAAATACAGCTTACGGAAAGTTAGACGTACAAGCTATGGTGCTTGCGGGAGTGCAAGTTATCAGGATGCCTAAAACGGAAACAGCGGAGGAAATTGTCGAGCTGGAAGAAGAAATTGAGCGTATTGAAAAACAAAATAATATACCTGTCGGTCGCACTTTAATTATGGCAGCGATAGAATCGGCTTTAGGCGTGGTTAACGCATACAAAATAGCAACAGCTTCTTCCCGCATGATGGGTATCGCTTTAGGAGCGGAAGATTACTGTGCAAACCTCAAGACACACAGGAGCCGTGACGGTGCAGAGTTACTTTTGGCACGCCAAACAATAGTTGTTGCAGCAAGAGCAGCAGGTATTGATGCGTTGGACACTGTATTTAGCGACTTAAATGATATGGAAGCTTTTAAGGAAGATGTACGGTTTATCAAGCAATTAGGTTTTGATGGCAAATCCATTATTAACCCAAGACAAATACGGCCGGTAAACGAGGTGTTTACGCCTACTGCTGCCGAAATTGACAAAGCAAAACGCATTGTGGCCGCTCTTAAAGAGGCGGAACTTAAAGGCAGCGGAGTTGTTGCCTTAAACGGAAAAATGATTGACAAACCTGTTGTTTTACGCGCACAGCGTGTGTTGGACTTTGCTCGTGCAGTGCATATTGTTGTGGATTAGATTAGGAGAAAAAAATGAAAAACAAACCTTCTGTGACAAGCGGCGTAAATACCAAAATTCCCGCAGAAATTTTAGAAAAATTTAATATGCCTGCTTATTTCGAAAGCTGGAATCCCCGTGTGCGTCCTCGTGACCACATGAGCCGCAACGAGATGCAAAAAAACAGCAACAAGATTGTAAGTTTAGAGCAATCGATAATTAAAAGCGGTCTAAAAGACGGCATGACTATATCTTTTCACCACCATTTTAGAGAAGGCGACCATGTAGTCAATATGGTTATGGACAAGCTTGCTAAAATGGGCTTTAAAAATCTTAATATAGCGCCCAGCAGTCTTTCTAATGTTCATGCGCCTTTAATTGAGCATATTAAAAACGGTGTAATAAAAAGCATAAGTACCAGCGGACTAAGAGGCAAATTGGCGGAGGAAATTAGTCACGGCTTAATGGAAGAGCCGGTAGTATTTAGAAGCCACGGCGGCAGAGCGGCGGCAATAAAGGAAGGACATGTTAAAATAGACGTTGCCTTTTTGAGTGCAAGCAGTTGCGATTATGTGGGTAATGCAAACGGTTATTCGAGAGACGGAGAGGAGAAGTCGGTATGCGGCAGTATGGGTTATGCTATAGTTGACAGTCGTTATGCCGACAAAGTGGTGATACTAACGGACAATATTGTAGGCTATCCAAACACCCCCTTTGCAATAGCCGAAAGCAATGTTGATTATATAGTTAAGGTGGACGAAGTAGGCGACGCCAGCAAAATCAGCAGCGGTGCAACACGTTTTACCACTAACCCGCACGATTTACTTTTAGCGCATACGGCTGCCGAAGCGGTAGTTAATAGCGGATATTTTAGGGACGGTTTTAGTTTGCAAACAGGTAGCGGCGGCGCAAGCCTTGCTGTTACTCGATATATAAAAGATTATATGATTGCGCAAAATATAAAAGCCAGTTATGCTCTTGGCGGGATAACGGGGCAAATGGTAGCCCTCCATGAGGAAGGACTTATTAAAAAACTTTTAGACGTGCAAAGTTTTGACTTAGTTGCGGCGCAAAGCTTAAAAAACAACCGTTTTCATCATCAGATAGCGGCGGATTATTATGCTGACCCCTTTGAGAGAGGTAGCGCCATGAATTTACTTGACGTGGTTATTTTGTCTGCTTTAGAGTGTGACGTTGATTTTAACGTCAACGTACTGACAGGCAGCGACGGAGTTATAAGAGGCGCAATAGGAGGTCATCCTGATACGGCGGCAGGCGCGGCACTTTCCGTTATTGTTTGTCCCCTTATAAGAGGACGCATACCCTGCATTGTCGAAAAAGTAAATACGGTGGTCACCCCCGGCTATAGCGTCGACTTGATTGTAACGGACCAAGGCATTGCCGTTAATCCTCGCCGACCGGAGATTAAGGAAAAATTAATTGCCGCTAATTTGCCTGTAGTAGACATACACGAGCTGAGGGAAAAAGCCGAACGCATTGTGGGCAAGCCGGAAAACTTGCCATGGGGCGACAAGGTTGTGGGCGTAGTGACAAGCCGTGACGGAGCAGTATTAGACGTTATTTATAATGTCGAAAACAAATAATGAACAAACACGTATCTTTTGAGGAAGTCTTATCCGCAAAGGAAAACCGCCAAAAACTTAGAGCTTTGATTTGGTCTTTTATGCCTTATACGCTGATAAGTTTTACGGTAAATTACGTAGGTACAATCAAAAAAAATCCCGACACGCTGCTGATTTTTCAACAAGGCGTAGGGAAAATCGAAAAAACCTTTTACGGCGCAATATCTTTTAAACAGCTTAATTATTTTGATACGGGCTACGAAGGTTATTTTGCGGTGGACAAAGACGCTAAGGAAGTAAAAAAAATTGTAAGCAGCCTTGAGGACAGTCAAATTTTGGGGCGACTGTGGGATATAGACGTATTTGACAATCAAAATAACCAGCTTACACGAGGAGACATTGGCTTAAAAAAACGTAAATGTTTGGTGTGCGAAGAGTGCGCCGATGATTGCTACGTTGTGCGTCGTCACAATCAACAAGAACTTATGCTAAAAATAAAGGATATTCTTAAAAAATTTCGCGACATGCCCGAGGGGAATAATGTATACGGAAAGTAATTTATCTTTATTACAGTTACCGTTAAGCGACCAAGCGAGCAAAAGGCACGCGAGTTTTTACAACAAAACCAATTAGAGCTGTCGGAAAATCTTGATTATTTTTGCGGTATTTTTGATGGTGATAAATTGTTAGCCTGCGGCGGTTACGAAAAAGACGTTATTAAGTGCGTTGCGGTGGATAAAGAAGCGCGGGATATGCAACTGACAAATACTATTATCAGTCACTTACGCAGCCGTTTAAATGGTTTAAAGGTAAATAATGTTTTTATTTACACAAAACTGACTAACCAACAAATATT
>CALLXO010000113.1 GCA_937875645.1 uncultured Clostridia bacterium | reverse complement strand
AAAAAATACGAAAGGCATTTTTCACAAGTAAGGCAAAAAACCCTACAAATGATAAATGAAATAAAAGACCTTTTGATAGACAGGCAGTTTACCGTTGCTTTTTCTGGCTCGGCAGGTTTTGGCGTTGCTCAAACTACTAAGTACGATTTTGTGCAGGAAGTTTTTGCAACAGCAGAATACGTCAAAAAACAATACCCTGATACAAACAACGTCGTTGAGTTGGGGGGAGAGGACGCAAAGATAATATTTTTTAAGGACGGAATTGATGAGCGCATGAATGGCACTTGCGCCGGAGGCACAGGCGCATTTATTGACCAAATGGCAATTCTCTTAAATATCTCGGTGAAGGAGTTAGATGCTTTAAGCTTAAAAGCAAAAAAAATATATTCTATCGCTTCCCGCTGCGGTGTTTTTGCAAAAACAGATATTCAGGCGCTACTTAATCAAGGGGCAACTAAGGAAGATGTTGCCGCCAGTATCTTTCAGTCAGTTGTAAATCAGACGATAAGCGGATTATCGCAAGGCAGAAGAATTGAAGGTAAAACACTTTTTTTGGGCGGACCGCTGTTTTTTTGTGAAGGTCTTCAAATTCGTTTTGCAGAAACATTAAAAATAAGCAGAGAGGAGGCAATATTTCCTAATAACGCTTTGTTTTTTGTTGCTTTAGGTGCTTCAATGTATGCTAAAAATGGAAAATCCACCAATTTTGATGGCTTGATACAGTCATTAAGCAAAAGTATAAATCAATCTGAAACAAAAGTTCGACTATCACCGTTATTTTTAGAGCAAGAGGATTATGCAGAATTTTTGCACCGACACAACAAAGACGCCATTTCAGCTGATGATATTTCTTGCTACACGGGTGACGCTTGGTTAGGTATTGATTGCGGCAGTACCACAACAAAACTTGTTTTAATAAACAAAAACAAAGATGTTTTATATAGTTTTTACAGTCCTAATATGGGCAATCCTGTTGAGCTTGTGCGAGAGCAAATTGAAAAAATTCGCTTATTAACAAAAGAAAAAATAAAGATTTGCGGAACGGTGACAACGGGTTATGGTGAGGAATTAATTAAAAATGCTTTTAACGCTGACGAAGGTTTAGTGGAAACTATGGCGCATTATATCGCCGCTAAACACTTTATGCCCGATGTAGATTTTATTTTAGACAGCGGAGGGCAAGATATAAAATGTTTTAAGATTAATAATGGCGAAATAGACTCAATAATGCTAAATGAGGCTTGTTCGTCGGGGTGCGGCTCTTTTATCGAAACTTTTGCCCGCTCGCTTAATTATCCCGTCACCAAATTTGCAAAAGAAGGTTTATTTAGCAAAGCACCCGTTGACCTTGGCACACGATGTACAGTGTTTATGAATTCCGGCGTAAAACAATCGCAAAAAGAGGGGGCAACCTTAGCTGATATTTCGGCAGGGCTGTCCATAAGCGTAGTAAAAAATGCTATTTACAAGGTTATACGCGCAACATCTGCAAAGGAATTAGGCAAAAACATAGTTGTGCAAGGGGGCACGTTTTTAAACGATGCTGTTTTGCGGGCATTTGAAAAGGAATTAGACATAAATGTTGTTAGACCCAACCTGTCTGGCTTGATGGGGGCATACGGAGCGGCAATTTATGCGATGAAATATAAAAACAGCAAATTGATAGACAAAACTATGCTAAAAAATTTTTTGCATACGTCCACCAGTACTTATTGCTCTGGGTGCACAAATAATTGTCAGTTGACTGTAAACAGTTTTGGAAAAGAAAGAAAGTATATAAGCGGTAACAGATGCGAAAAAGGTTTAGACAACAGAGTCCAAAAGGAATTACCAAATTTATTTGAGTATAAACGAAAGTTGCTTAGTAGTTTTAAACCGTTGCAAAGTACAAAAGGGAAAATAGGTATACCTTTGACTCTAAGTATGTACGAGTTATTTCCTCTCTTTTATACTATATTTAGTTTTTTAGGATATCAAGTAGAGGTGTCGGGACAGACTGACCGAAAAACCTTCGAAAAAGGTCAATATAGTATTCCTTCCGACACAGCGTGTTTTCCTGCAGAACTCATGCACGGTCATATTGAAAAACTTATAGAACAAAAATGCGATACAATCTTTTATCCTTGCATTACTTACAATATTAAAGAAGAAAACACTGACAACCATTATAATTGTCCGTTAGTTGCGTATTATTCTGAAACACTCAAGAGTAATATTGACGAGCTAAAAAATGTGCGCTTTTTATATCCCTATTTAAATATTAATTCGCAAAGTTTGCTGATTAAGTCAATTTACCCCACTTTAAAGCAAATAGACAGCTCGATTGATATCAATTTGGTAAAAGAAGCTGTAAAACGGGGTTTTAAGGCGTATGACAATTTTAGAGAGGCAATAAAAAAGGAGGGGGAAAGAGCAATTGACTATGCTCGAAAAAATAACAAACGTATTATGGTACTTGCCGGCAGACCTTATCACATAGACCCCGAAGTCAATCACGGCATAGATAACTTGGCTAACAGCCTTGACTTTGTAGTAGTCAGTGAGGACAGCGTTGCGCATTTGGTTAAGGAAAGCAACGTAAACGTTTTAAATCAATGGACATACCATGCACGTCTTTATAAGTCAGCATATTTTGCGGCACAAAACAGTGATGTCCAACTTGTACAGCTAATCTCTTTCGGGTGCGGCATTGACGCCATTACCAGTGATGAAATTCACTCTATACTTAAAAACAAAAACAAATTTTATACTCAGATAAAAATTGACGAAATTTCCAATTTGGGAGCGGCAAAAATACGCTTGCGTAGCCTTGCAGCAGCGTTAGACGCGTTCGAAGCTCAAAACAGTAAACAAATAACGGGGAGCATAAACTAATGCAAAAATATATACCCTTTACAAAAAAAATGAAAAAGGACTATACAATTCTGGTGCCGGATATGCTGCCTAATCACTTTAAGTTAATAATGAGTTATTTAAAGACGTTAGGTTACAAAATGGAGCTACTCACAAATGACGGACAGGAAATTATTGAGACAAGCTTAAAATATGTAAATAATGACAATTGTTTCCCTGCTATGTTGGTGATAGGTCAGTTTATAAAGGCGTTAAATTCAGGCAAATATGACAACAACAAAGTTGCTCTCATTATGTTTCAATCGGGCGGGGGATGTAGAGCGTCAAATTATATGTCGTTGATACGAAACGCTTTAAAAAAGGCTGGTTACGGCTTTGTGCCGGTAATATCCTTTAATCTGTTAGGTATGGAAAATCACCCCGGGTTTAAACTTACTCTAAATATGCTTAACGGCATGCTTTATTCTGTATTATACGGCGATTTAATAATGTGTGTGGCAAATCAATGCAAGCCTTACGAAAAAAGTAAGGGCGAAACTGAAATTTTGGTAGACAAATGGACGCAACAGTTAGGGAAGGAATTGGGAGAAAATAAGCGTTTATCATACCGTAAAATTAAGGAAAATTATTTTAAAATATTAGAGGACTTTTCTAAAATAAAACGCCAAAAACAGGATAATATCAAAGTAGGTATTATAGGGGAAATTTATATAAAATATTCGCCTTTAGGCAACAACTATCTCGAAAATTTTATATAAATTTCCCCTATAAT
>CALLXO010000112.1 GCA_937875645.1 uncultured Clostridia bacterium | reverse complement strand
AGAGCTTTTTAATTTAAGACTCAACCATGCTACAGGACAATTAAACAACCCTCTTGCTTTAAATACCTGCAAAAAGGATATCGCAAGAGTAAAGACGGTTATCCGCGAGCGGCAGTTAACAAAAAGGGCTTAGGGGGATAGGTTAAATGGAAAGAAGTAAAAGAAAACAAAGGGTTGGCACAGTTGTTTCCGACAAAATGGATAAGACAATCGTCGTCTCCGTTATGGAAAAATTTAAGCACCCCTTGTATAAAAAAACTATAAACAGAACAAAAACTTTTAAGGCACATGACGAGACCAATCAATGCGGCATCGGCGATACTGTTTTGATTGAGGAAACACGCAAATTGAGCAAGGACAAAAACTGGCGCCTTGTGGAAATCGTGGAAAAGGCTAAGTAAGGAGAAAACATGATACAATCGTTTACAAGATTAAAAGCAGCGGATAATTCCGGCGCTAAGGAAATAATGTGTATCAAAGTGCTCGGCGGTTCCATGAGAAGGTTCGGTAATATCGGCGACGTAATAGTGGCAAGCGTAAAAAGCGCAAACCCCGGCGGACTCGTCAAAAAGGGCGACGTTATCAGGGCTGTTATCGTGCGAACCGCATCGGGACTCAACCGTAAAGACGGTACGCACATAAGATTTGACGATAATGCCGCTGTTATTATTGATACCCAAAAGCAACCCAGAGGCACCCGCATTTTTGGGCCGGTCGCAAGAGAACTGAGAGAAAAGGATTATATGAAAATAGTATCTCTCGCTCCCGAAGTGCTGTGAGGAGGACGATATGGCAAAATTAAATGTTAGAAAAGACGATACTGTAGAGATAATAGTAGGCGCTAAATCCGATAAGCACGCAGTTAAGGGTAAAAGAGGCAAAGTTATTAAGGTAGACATTGATAAAGCGCAAGTTATGGTGCAGGGACTCAACATAGTTAAGCGTCATACCCGCCCCAAAAGCGCTCAGTCGCAAGGGGGAATAGTGGAAAAACCGCGTATGATAGACGTCAGCAATGTAGCGGTCGTTTGCCCCACCTGCAACAAATCTACGAGAATAAACAATAAAGCCGTAGAAGATAAAGACGGCAAAACGAAATATGTCAGATGTTGCCACAAATGCGGTGCGCTATTAGAAGTAAAAGCTGCTAAGGCAAAAAAGAAGGCAACAAGAAAGCCAGCAAAAAAGGCGGAAAAGACAGCCGAAGCAACAACCACAGAGACCGTTGCTCAGAAGACTGAATAGGGAGGAGCAAAATGGCAGAAAAAATAAAAACAGCCGCAGAGGAATCGGAAAAAACAGCTAAACCTGCTAAAAAGACAGAAAAAGCCGTAAAGGTAGCTAAACCTGCTGAAAAGACCGAAAAAGCAGCAGTAAAAACGGAAAAGGCTGTAAAAACAACTAAAACCGAAAAAACTGAAAAAGCCGTAAAGGTAGCTAATCCCGCCGAAAAGATCGAAAAAGCTGTCAAGGCAGCTAAGCCCGCTGAAAAGACGGAAGCAGCAGTAAAACCCGAAAAGGTTGAAAAGACAACTAAACCTGCTGAAAAGACAGAAAAGGCTGTAAAATCAGCTAAGCCCGTTGAAAAGACGAAAAAAACAGTTAAGGCAGCAAAGACAGTGATAAAAGCTGAAAACAGGTTGAAACTCCGTTATAAAAACGAAGTTGCTCCCGCATTATTTAAGCATTTCAATTACGCAAACGTAAATCAGATACCTAAACTCGTTAAAATTGTTATTAACAGCGGTTTAGGTGACATAAAGGATAATGCCAAGAGTTTTCAGGTGGGAGTGGATGAGCTAAAAAGCATATCCGGTCAAAAACCCGTTGTCACAAAAGCCAAAAAGAGCGTTGCAAACTTTAAGGTGCGTGAAGGTCAGTCGATAGGTGCTAAGGTTACTCTCCGTTCGGACAGAATGTATGAGTTTGCAGATAAGCTTATTTCTATTGCGCTCCCCAGAGTCCGCGACTTTAGGGGCGTATCGACAAACTCCTTTGACGGCAGAGGCAATTACAGTTTGGGCATTAGGGAACAATTAATCTTCCCCGAAATCATTTTTGACCAAGTGGAAAAAACAAGGGGTTTTGATATAACCTTTGTAACCACCGCTCAAACAGACGAGGAAGCTAAGGAATTACTAAAGCTGATGGGAATGCCTTTTAAGGCGTAAGGAGTAAGTAAATGGCAAAAAAATCTTTGATAAATAAACAACAAAAGCCAGCAAAGTTTTCTACACGCAATTACACCAGATGCAGCATTTGCGGCAGACCGCATGCGGTTTTACGCAAGTACGGCATTTGCAGGATATGTTTTAGGGAAAAAGCCTATAAGGGCGAAATCCCTGGCGTAAAAAAGGCAAGCTGGTAAGGATAGGAGGATAAATAAATGGTAGTAACAGATCCTATCGCGGATATGCTGACAAGAATACGCAACGCTTTAGTGGCAAATCATTTTGATGTGATTGTGCCCGCTTCACAAGCCAAAAAGGCAATTGCGCAAATTTTGTTAGATGAAGGATACATCAATAACGTAGAAGTACTTTCTGACCCTATTCAGGATAATTTGAAAATTACTTTAAAGTACAGCAAACAGGGCAAAGTTTTAAGCGGATTAAAACGCATAAGCAAGCCGGGACTGAGAGTGTATGCAAAGAGTAACGAATTACCCAAGGTATTAAGGGGACTGGGCATTGCTGTTATTTCTACCTCTAAAGGTATAATGACAGATAAGCATGCCAGAGAGCAAAACTTAGGTGGCGAAGTTATCGCCTACGTGTGGTAAGGAGGATATTATGTCAAGAATAGGCAAAGAACCAATTACCATTCCTGCAGGCGTTGAAGCAAAATTAGAAGGCACGCTTGTTACGGTTAAAGGTCCCAAAGGTACATTAAGCAGAGATATCGGAAACAGCATCAAGTGCGAAATAAAGGATAACAAAATTAACTTTACACGCGATAACGACCAAAAGGAAATAAGAAGCAAGCATGGCTTGTATCGCTCTTTAATTAACAATATGGTTAAAGGGGTGACGGAAGGCTATTCTAAGTCTTTGCTTATTAGCGGAGTAGGTTACAAATGCAACGCCAACGGAAACAAGTTGACGCTTAACATCGGCTATTCGCACCCTGTCGAAATGATTGCGCCCGAAGGCATAACTTTCGAATGCCCCACCGTTACGGAAATACTGGTTAAAGGCATCGACAAAGAGTTAGTCGGTCAAACGGCTGCAAACGTCAAAGCCACGCGTGAAGTCGAACCTTACCACGGATACGGCGTCAGATATAAAACCGACGTTGTCATCCTTAAGGAAGGCAAGAAGGCGGGTAAATAAGGGGAGCAGAAAATATGATTAGCAAATTAGACAGAAATGCAGACAGATTAATACGCCACGAAAGAGTGCGCAAGCATCTTTTTGGCACCGACTCAAAGCCAAGGCTTAATGTATACCGCAGCACCAATTATATCTATGCCCAAATAATAGACGATATTGCGGGCAAAACCTTAATTAGTTCCTCTTCTTTACTGTTGGCAAAAACGTTAGTTGGCAAAAACAAGAGTGATGCAAGCAAGGAAGTAGGCAAAGACATCGCCAAAAAAGCGTTGGATGCAGGCATAAAAGAAGTAGTATTTGACAGAGGCGGCTATATTTATACGGGAAGAGTGGCTAAATTGGCGGAAGGTGCCAGAGAAGCCGGTCTTAAGTTTTAGGAAAAGGAGCAATATTTATGAGTGAAGAAGTTTTGACAAATACCGCAGCAAATGCGGAAAGTACCGAAAATAAAGTTCCCCAGACCGAAAACAGAAGACGTGACAACAGAGACAATAGGCGTCCTCCTCGCGACGGGAAAAGACCTTTCAACAGAAATAGACGTCCCGAAGAAGACGACGGTCTAATCAAAAAGACAGTTTCTATCAATAGGGTAGCTAAGGTTGTTAAGGGTGGCAGAACTATGCGTTTTTCTGCACTGGTTGTTGTGGGTGACGGAAAAGGCAAGGTAGGTATAGGTATGGGCAAAGCTGCCGAAGTACCGCAAGCTATCGAAAAAGCAACTCAACAGGCTAAAAAAACCATGATTGATATAAGTTTAAAGGGGACTACTATTCCTCACGAAACAAATGGTGTTTTTGGCAGAGGTAATGTATTGCTTTTACCGGCGGAAGAAGGTACCGGAGTTATTGCTGGCGGAAGTGCACGTAGCGTATTGGAAGCCGCAGGTATTAAGGACATCCGCACAAAGAGTTACGGTACAAACAACCCCATAAATTGCGTAAAAGCGACTTTTGAGGGCTTAAAGAGTCTTCGCACAGCGGAACAAATTGCTCTTTTACGTGGCAAAGCTGTCGAGGAACTATAAGGAGGTAGAAATGGCTAAAATTTTTAACGGTCATGTTGTAAGGGAAGCAAAATCACCTCTCTTTAAAAAGAAACTAAAAAAAGGCGAAGCACCTTACGAAGTAGGCGATAAAAAAATAAAAGTAACTTTGGTTAAAGGCACAATAGGCTGTTTAGAAGATCAAATTAAAACAGTCGAAGCTTTAGGCTTAACCAAAATACGTTCTTATAAAATTCACTCCGACAACGATGCTATTCGCGGCATGGTATTTAAAGTCAAGCACCTTGTCGAGGTTGAAGAAGTAGGAGGCGAAAAATGAGAATACACACACTTACTCCAAAAGACGGAAGCACCACTAAACCCAAAAGATTGGGTAGAGGAACTGGCAGCGGGTTAGGTAAAACAAGCGGCAAAGGACACAAAGGACAGTGGGCGCGCAGCGGCGGAGGTGTCAGACGAGGTTTTGAAGGCGGCACAATGCCGTTAATTCGTCGTTTGCCTAAACGTGGTTTTCACAACAAATTTGAGAAAACTTATGCCATAATTAACTTAAACGAGTTGGAAAAATTTGACAACGGCACAACCGTTACTCCCGAGTTGCTGTTAGACATGGGTATAGTAAACAATAAAAGCAACGTAGGACTAAAAGTTTTGGCAGTAGGTACACTGACAAAATCATTGACGGTTTATGCGCACAAGTTTTCGGAGAAGGCAAAAGTTGCTATCGAAAACGCAGGCGGCAAAGCTGAGGTAATTGAATAATGATTGAGACTTTAAAGAACGCCTTTAGGATAAAGGAAATCAGAAAAAAAATCTTTATGACCATCCTGCTGATAATTATCTATCGTATAGGTTGTTTCATACCCGTTCCGGGTATTGCCGCAGGGGCTTTTGCCGAAGCTGTTTCAGGCAACACCTTTTTCGGTATTATGAGCGCAATCACTGGCGGTGCTTTAAGTCAAGGGACGCTGTTAGCAATAGGTATATCCCCTTATATCAGTGCTCAAATTATAATGCAATTGCTTACCGTCGCTATACCTGGCTTAGAAAGACTTTCTAAAGCAGGCGAGGAAGGCAAAAACAAAATCAAAAAGATAACTCGATGGGTTACTCTTGCAATAGCGATCATAAACGCAGTAGGTATACTGTTTGCTTTCAGAAATCAGGAATTATTTGATGCGGCAATGTTCGGAGCGGCAATAGTTGTGCCCGAATGGTTGTTATTTATAGTTGTTACCATTTTCTTTGTTGCAGGTAGTATGTTTACCATGTGGTTAGGCGAACGCATAACGGAATACGGTGTCAGCAACGGTATTTCTATGCTGATTTTTGTAGGTATAATTTCTACAGCTGGCACATCAATTTTAGGCACCTTTAGTTCTATCTTTACAAACGGATTTGAAGCGGGCGGCGGTTGGACGCTGATAACCTTTATTATCATCCTGTTAATAGTCTTCTCCTTTATAGTGTTTGTTGACGGAGCGGAAAGAAAGATAAAGGTACAGTACGCC
>CALLXO010000111.1 GCA_937875645.1 uncultured Clostridia bacterium | reverse complement strand
GTACAAGCTTTCGCCATAGATTAGTTTAGCAAAGAGAATTTGATAATTTTCCCTTTTTACGCTTTAAAAAGCGAAAGTGCAAACAAACATCCATCAAATTTAGCTCAAGGAGAGAGGTTATGTTTTTTAACGCTGTGGCTGCTATTATCAGTAAGATATTTTGCTTTTGCGGTTATTATTCGGCGGGAATGGCGTACCCCAAACCCTTGCCGCCGGAAGAAGAAGCGGTATGCATTAAACTGCTGTCCATGGGAGACGAGGAGGCACGCGACAAACTCATACGCCATAATATGCGGCTGGTGGCACACATTGCAAAAAAATATACTTCCAAGCAGGATTTTGAGGACGCAATAAGTGTAGGAAGCATTGGGCTTATTAAGGGGCTTAACACTTACTGCGTCGAAAAAGGCACTACTTTGGCGACCTATTTGGCGCGGTGCATCGAAAACGAAATTCTGATGATGCTACGAGCGGACAAACGGTACAAAAACACCGTTTATTTAAGCGACAGAATGGATTGTGACAGCGAGGGAAACGAGTTTACGCTAATGAACGTTTTGGCGGTAAACGAGGAGAGTATTTTTAAGCAGGCGGAGCAAAGCATACTGAGCCAAAAGCTTGACGGCATTATGCTAGCTAATTTAACAAAAAGAGAATACGAAATTTTGGTGATGCGCTATGGGCTTAAAAACACTACGCCGCTGACGCAACTGCAGACGGCGGAAAAGTTTTGCATAAGCAGAAGCTATGTGTCCCGTATCGAAACAAAGGCATTAAAAAAACTGCGCTCGGTGCTAAACAAAAACGACTTTTAATTTTTTTGCCTAACAAATCGAGTTGGTTAGATAGTGCTTAACAAAATCATATTGCATTATTAAATACCATAATAAACCTAATAAAATTGATTTATAATAACAGTTGTATTGAAAGACTATCAAAAATGACTTTTTAATATAACACTAAAAATAAAATCTTGTGGTATGGATATTAAACAAAAAGAATATATGTTTGGTTACCGACAGATTATTACCTCCATACTTATTAAAGGGCTGCTCGTCAGCCCTTTAATAATGTTTTGATATTTTTTATTGATTAATATCGATTAATTTTCCTAATTGTCAACATCAAAATAGAGATAGTACAATATTTGACCCAAAAAGTAAGACAAACTATTGGGGTGCATATTAACAACTACCTCTACTTTTTATTTCTATTTAGTTTTATTTTTACTTATTAAAAGCTTTATTTAAGTTGTCAAGGTAAAGTTTCCGTCGGGGGTAGTTTTTGAGAGAAAGGCTGTTTTCCAATTCCTCCAACGCTTTTTTGTCCTTTTTTGACACGCCTATGGGCACTTCCACCACAACCTTTATAAACAAGTCGCCCGCTCTTCGGCTGGTCTTTATGCCTTTGCTGCGCAAACGGAAAACTTCGCCATTTGCTGTGCCTTCATTGATACGCTGAATTTCCACACCGTTGAGAGTAGGTATTTCTATATCGCCGCCGTTTACCGCCACAGCGTAACTCACCGGCGCTTCGACATACAAATTGAGGCCGTCACGCTTAAATACAGGACTAGTTGCAACGTTTATGACCAATAAAAGATTACCGTTAATCCCCTCTGCTGCTTTGCTGGCATGACCCTGCCCGGTTATGGACAAAATCGCACCGTTTTCTACCCCTGCGGGGATATTTATTGTCAGCGCTTTCTTTTTGCTAACCACTCCCCTGCCGTTGCAAGTTTTGCACGGGTTGGAAATTATTTTGCCGCTGCCGCCGCACTTGTCGCAAGTACCGATTGTCATTTGCCTACCGAAAATGCTGTTTGTGACGTATTGCACCCGTCCTTTGCCGCCGCATTTGTCGCAATTTTTTAAATCAGCGGAACTTGCCGCGCCGTTGCCCGAGCAAGCGGCGCATTTTTCCTGCCGATAAAAAGTAATCTCCTTGCTTGCGCCTTTTGCTGCATCCATAAAGGTAAGGTCCACAGTCTGAGTAACATCACTGCCTACCGGCGCCGCACTGCGAGCCGTCCTGCTCCCCATAAAGCTGCCGAAAATGCTGT
>CALLXO010000110.1 GCA_937875645.1 uncultured Clostridia bacterium | reverse complement strand
GAAATTAATCAAGCCAAATTCCTTAAAGTTTTTTAACGAAGAGCCATCGGAATTAAACGAAATCAAAAACGTTAAGGTGAAAATGGATAAAGTGCTTATCGCTCATAATGATATTCTTCTTTATAACAATTTAGCAGCCGCTTTGCCCGATATGATTTTGGGTAGCATTGGGGTAGGAGTTGTAAGTGAAGTATTAAATAGCGAAGAAGCGCGTTTTTCCCGAATGGACAGAGTGGTTATAGAGCCCTACTTAGCTTGCGGCAACTGTCGTTTTTGCAAAGAAGCGGAATATTTAATGTGCACAAAAAAACAGCAATTAGGCGTAAATGCAGACGGCTTATTGCAGGATTTTATTTCCCTTCCGCAAAAATGCTTGTATGGCGTGCCGGAAGCATTAAGCAGCACCAATGCGCTGTTGGCTCCAATTGTAAGTATGGCGCTAAATATTATTGACAAAATTAATCTTGAAAAGGGCGACCATGTGGCAATTTTTGGCGGCGGAAAATTAGGCATAGTTTTGGCGTGTATAATTAACTATTATCAAGCTGTACCCATTTTTGTTACCTCTAATGCTGATATGCAACAAATATCAACGCAAAAAAATATTTTTTATACCTTTAGTGATAACGAAAAAACTAATGAGGAAATTTTTGCCGCAACGGGCGGCAGGCTTTGCGAAAAAGTAGTATATCTTTGCGATGGGTCTAACAATATCGAAAAATCAATAGATGCATGCGGCATAAACGCTATTTTTTGTGTTGGGGGTTCGATTAATACAAAATGCAACCTTAATTTGCAGTTTATTCAAGACAAAAATATAACTGTCAACAGCGTAGATAACTGTTACGGCAATTTTCCCTCTGCGCTAAATTTACTTACAAACGGCTTAATTAAAGCGGAGGATTTTGCTTGTGAAGAGTTGTCTTTTGCAGACCTTGACAAAACGATAAAAAACATAAATGAGGAACAGCCTCTTTATCAAAATATAATAATTAACTTTGAGTAACTTAAACTAACATTGAGTAGTGTTGACATTTTGTTTTTTGTAAAAACATAGTTACTCGCCTTTAAATTGATTTCATATTAATAAGCCACGTAGCGGCTTTTTTGTTTTTATTAGTCTTTTTTGTTAAAGAAAATTATCTATATCTTACGTATAAAGCGCCAAGCGGTTACAGTTTCGCCTAAAAATTCATAATTATAAGTTTTGCATTATTTTTGAGAAAGACAGAATATGTCGAAAAATGATTGTATTATTGACTGTTTCAGAGTATAATTAAGCTGATGAATACTCTTTGTTTAATTTGTTGCGTATCAGGCGTAGCATTTTTTTTATTATCTATAGTTTTTTTGCCCTCAATAAAATCAAAGGCAAAAGCGTCGCTCTTTATTGGTTGCCGCCCTTATTGGCAGCACTCGCTTTAATAGCGTTAGGTTGTGTCAATACGACTGACGTTTGGAACAGTCTGACGGCAGACAGCAGCATAAATCCGTTAAAAATATTGGTTCTGTTTTTTTCTCTTACCGCTATTTCCGTCTTTTTGGACGAAGCAGGGTTTTTTGAGCTACTCGCTTATTCTGTCTTAATAAAGGCTAAAAAAAGTCAAGGTTATTTGTTTACCCTACTGTTTTTTACCGTCGGCTTATTGACAGTTTTTACAAGCAACGATATTGTTATACTCACCTTTACACCCTTTATATGCTATTTTTGCAAAAACGCAAAAATCAACCCCGTGCCCTACCTTGTGGGCGAATTTGTGGCGGCAAATACTTTCAGTTTGTTGCTAATTATCGGAAACCCAACAAATATTTATCTTGCCACTTCCTTTGGCATAAGTTTTGAAGAATATTTTTTAAAAATGGCTCTGCCCACTCTTGCCGGGGGAATTACAGCTTTTTGGGCGAATTTGTGGCGGCAAATACTTTCAGT
>CALLXO010000109.1 GCA_937875645.1 uncultured Clostridia bacterium | reverse complement strand
TTAACAATGCTTTAATATAAATCAATGAGTAATTGCTCTTAAAAACAAAAGACCGAATTTATTCGGTCCTTCCTTTTTATAATAAAAAATTTAACGTCGGAAAAATTTTGGCAAAACTGTTTTTAGCCATTTTATTATGTATGTAAATATAATATCATATGCAACCAACGCAACTTGACCGCACGCTATTACTATCCAAAGATACCAGTCTTTTGTAAAGACGGCATTCCAGCTTTCGATAAAAACAAAGTAAAAAATCAGCAAATACGCAACAAGATAAATTTCAAAGACAATAATTTTTATTACCCACCTAAAAATCTTGTTTAGCTGACTGTTGTCTGCGTAATACTTTGCAACAGTAAAGGGCGCTAAAAGTAGGGCAAAAGTCATAATTTCAAGATACTGTCCTGTGATAAAGCCCGCCGTAATAACAGTTACCGTATAGCTGATAAAGACATACACAAAGTTTTTTGGTGCTAGGGCAGCATTGGCTATAAGACAAACAGCGGCTAAAAAAGATGCCGTAAAAGTAAAAGTAGTATAAACTCCTATCAGCAAAAATACGACAGCAAGTGCGCTCATTATGCCGCATACTGCAATTCTTTTAGCTCTGCTCATTTTTAACAACCACCGCAACCGCGGCAACAGCACTCGCAGCAAAGGTTTGCTAAACAAACGTCTCCGCAACAGCTGCCGGTACATGTGCCGTTGTTGCCGTAATTATGCTGTCCGCCCACCGGACGGGAATAATTTTCTCCTCTTAAACTTTCGGGTGAAACAGTTTTGCTTGCTAATATTTTGTCAAGTTTTGACAAACTATCCTTATACTTTATGTTGTCAGGCTGCATATTAACTGCCATTTCTAACTGTTTTTTTGACTCAATATACCAGCTTTTTTTGTAAAAAATTATCGATTGCAAATAATGCCACTCCGCATCTCGGTAACTTGTGTCGTCTAACATTTCCTGCGCGGTGTTTATATCGCCTTTTTTTATACTTTCTTCCACTCGGTCGTAAAAACTACTGCCGTTTCTTTCTGAGTGTTGCGTTGTAAACCGTTTAAACACATCATAAGCGGTGTCAAGATTATCTAATTGGCGCGAGGCTTCGTTGCCTGCTTCCCCCGACTGAAACTGTTTGTCACGTAACTCTGCCCTCAATTGCCTGTATTTTTCTGTCGCTTGCTCGTAAGTTGCGTTTTGGTCAATTTGCAGTATCTGACAGGCTTGTTCTATCGTCATATTTTTTACTCCCTCTATAGTTATCCATTATTTTCAGAGTCTTTTGCCGCATTGCTAAGTATATAATATTTTTTAACACGCAAGCATACGCATCTAAATTAAGATTGTTAAAATTTTCCGCTATTTTGTTAAGTGTCGCAAAGAAAATAAATTCTAATGCGTCTTGATTACTTGTTACAAAACTCTTAGCATCGGTAAAATTATTGAGCCAAGCAATAAGAGGATTATAATTGTTTTTTTTGAAATCCCTTTTAAGGTCATCCAGCGCATCTATTAAATATATCCATTTTCCCACGTTGTAACAAAGAGAAATAGTTTCGCTGTCTATTTTGCCTTCCAACACATAGTCGGCGACTTCCACCAATATTTGTGCAGAATAATGACATACTTTATCAATGTTTCCCTCTCTTTGTTTTTCGGCAATCAACAATTGCTGATACAAAGAACAAAGTTTTTCGTCAAGGTCAGTAGCTGTTTCTCTTGCTGCAGAATAGGGCTTTTTAAGTGCCCATACAGCTATGCGTTTTGTCAGTGAAACTTCGTCCTTTACATCGTCTTCGGCGTTTAACCTAAGAAGCAGTATGTTTGCGGTAGCAATCCTGTCTGTTATAAAATCTCGCTGCATAATGCTACGTTTTTTTAAAGGCGATGATGCGCAAAATTCCATATTAATTTGCGCCTGCGTATTGGTTACGCTATGCAACAACACATTTAAAAAGTTTATGTCAAAGTTAGCTGTCAAACGTGCTTTGTTGCCGTACATTTCTTTTAGCGACATACACAGCCCGCATAAAAAAGTATGCCATAAGCCGTATTGTCCTTTGGTTAGTGTATTCTTTTGTACGTTTATATATCCAAACATCAGCTTTTTTGTACAAAGCCCACTTTTCTGTAAACTTTGCTCAGCATTTTTTGCGCTCGGTAATTTGCTTTTTGTGCGCCTTCTTTTAGTACTTGATTTAAATATGCTTTATCTGATAACAGCTGTTTTTGCTTGTTTTGAATAGGTTCCAACACCGCTATAACGGCATCGGCAAGTCTGCTTTTAAACTCTCCATAACCAATGTCTTCAAACTCATGCTCTGCCTCTTTAACCGTTACGCCGCCAAATGCGGAATAAATGCTAAGCAAATTGCTTATCTCGGGTTTTTCTTTCAAAAAACGTATAGAGGAATCGCTGTCTGTCACAGCACGTTTAAACTTGCGGCGTATAACGTCAGGACTGTCCGTCATACTTATATATGCGTTTTCGTTTTCGTCCGATTTGCTCATTTTGATTTTTGCGTCCTGCAAACTCATAACTTTTGCACCCACTTTTGGTATATAGGCATTTGGCACTACAAAAGTATCGCTATAACGTGTATTAAAACGCAGCGCTAAATCCCGCGCTAATTCTAAATGCTGTTTTTGGTCAGCTCCCACAGGGACTAAATCCGTCTTATAAAGCAGAATATCGCTTGCCATCAATACGGGATAATCCATTAGCCCCATATTGATGTTGTCTGCGTGTTTTTTTGCTTTATCTTTGTATTGAGTCATTCTGTTAAGTTCGCCCACATAAGCAACGGTATTTAATATCCAAGCAAGTTCGGCGTGTGCGCTCACATGCGACTGCAAAAATACCGTAGATAAATTAGGGTCAATGCCGCATGCAAGATAAAGCGCCAGCAGCTCCAACGTATTTAAGCGTAAAGCGGCAGGCTCTAATTTTACTGTAATTGCATGTAAATTAACAATACAAAAAATACTATCATAATCAAGCTGTAAATTAATCCAGTTTTTAATTGCGCCAACATAATTGCCTATAGTAATAATTCCGCTGGGCTGAATACCGCTAAACAACACCTTTTTGCCCGCAGTATCTCGCTCAGAATTTTCGTTAACCGTTGCCATTAATTTACCTCTTAGTCAGTTATTGATAATTTTACCAAATTTAATACAAAAACGCAACTAAAATGATAAAACCAAAAAAGAAGCTTAATATCAAATATACATGCATTTTTTTGCATTTAAATAATGTTTTCTCTGTCGCCCACCACCACATAAAAACTCTCCAAAAAAATTGGAGAGTTTGTTAATGGTTAAAAAACAGGGAAGCATTACCTAAAACTTAAAAAGAGTATTATAGTTTTTCATAAAGGAAGGTAATTCCTTTTTATCATAGCTAAAGGTAAAAACAAATTCCACATTGGTTGATTGCGACAAGGAAGCAAGTTGCTCAAACAAATAGGAAAGCTGCTCGACGCTTTTGTTAACTATCTTTATGATACCGTCAAAAAATATTTTTTCGATATCGTAGTTTACCGCTAACATTCCCTTAACAAAAGCCACAAAATTATCTTCTGTGCTGACGCCGTATTCGCTTGTGTCTACCAATTTAATAGCGTGTGCCAAGTCGTGTAATCTCGAATTGTCTTTATCGACGTAAATCAGCACTCCTTTGGCGGTTTTAACGCTGTCGTTTGCAATTTGCACCAGTTTTTTTGTTTTGCCGCAACCCTTTGGTCCGTAAATAAGGTGGATTTTTTCCATTTTTGCCTCCTTTATTCTATTATATTGTATCAAATTATACCGTAAAAAATAAACGGAAATTTGTACTATTTAGCCAATTTCTTTAACAAATTCCTTAAAGCGTTTGGCTCCCTCTTTTATTACAGGGATATCCAAAGTATATGTAAGCCTTATGTAATCGGGCGCGCCGAAAGATTCGCAAGGGATAACGGCCACATACTTGTTTTCCAACAACAGTTGGCTGAACTTTAAGGCACTGTCAATTTTTTGACCTTTATATGATTTATTGAAAAGGTTTTTTATGTTTACCATAACATAAAAAGCTCCTCCCCCCTTGACACACTCTACCTCGTTAAAGTCCTTAAAACATTCCAACAACGCATTCCGACGTGTTTCAAAAACATTTTTCATTTCGCTAATAAATTGTTGACCTTTTGTAAGTGCTACAATGGATGCATGTTGCGCCATAGTGTTGGCATTGCTTGTTTGGTGGCTCTGCATCGCACCCATTCTCTTTGCGGCGGCAACGCTGCTTGCCGAATAACCAATTCTCCAACCTGTCATGGCATAAGCTTTACTCATACCGTTTATCAGTATCGTACGCTCTTTAATTTGTTCATCAGCGCAGGCTATAGAAAAATGTTTATTGCCGTCATAACTTAACGCTTCGTAAATTTCATCAGAAATAACCCATATATCAGGATATTCTTTTAGCATTTGCGCTAATTCCCTCATGGTGTCTTCAGG
>CALLXO010000108.1 GCA_937875645.1 uncultured Clostridia bacterium | reverse complement strand
TTGTGCAAGGGGACAGGCTGGATAGAAGTTTTAGGCGCAGGGATGGTTCATCCTTTTGTGTTGGAAAACTGCGGGATAGATAGCAAACAATACAACGCATATGCTTTTGGTTTTGGATTAGAAAGATTTGCTATTATTAAATACGGCATACCAGATATTAGGTTGTTTTTTGAAAACGACGTAAACTTTTTAAAACAGTTTGACATAGCGGAGGAAACAATATGAAAGCGCCTATCAGTTGGTTAAAGGAATATGTAGATATCGATGTGGATGTAGACACTTTATGCGAAAAAATGGTGTCTATCGGTTTTGAAATAGAATCTAAGGAATATTTAGGCGGCAGATTTAAAAATGTTGTTGTCGGTCAAGTTGTTGAGATGAGCAAACACCCCGATGCCGATAAATTGCA
The DNA here is from genome assembly GCA_937875645.1 of uncultured Clostridia bacterium. Taxonomy (GTDB): domain Bacteria; phylum Bacillota; class Clostridia; order Christensenellales; family CAG-314; genus SFEB01. Next base: position 1,891 of record CALLXO010000108.1, on the reverse strand, counting down.
AGTTTGTAAGGTGGACGTAGGTCAAAGTGAAAATTTGCAAATTATTACTGCGGCGACAAATGCTTTTGTAAACGCTAAAATTCCCGTTGCTCTTAACAATGCTGTTTTATATGACGGCACAGTAATAAAAAACGGAAAATTGCGTGGGCTTGTTTCGCAAGGTATGTTTTGCGGCGGTGACGAGCTGGGTATAACAAACGCAAATTACCCCAATGCCGAAGTTGACGGATTGCTTATTCTTTCCAAAGAAGAAAAGATTGGCGAAGATATGATTAAAGTCCTTTGTCTTGACGATTGGGTTTTGGATTTTTATGTGATTTTCAATCGCCCCGACTGCAACAGTATTTACGGACTCGCGCGCGAAGTAGGGGTAGCTCTAGGTAAAAAAGTTAAGCCTTTAAAGGTCACCTTTGAGGAAAATTCTGCAAACAGCACCGACAAAATGGTGGACGTAATAATTGACGATATGGACTTATGCCCAAATTATTATATGCAAGGAGTGACAGAGGTAAAAATATCACCTTCGCCCTTGTGGATGTCCCGTCGTCTGTTTGCTTGCGGTATTAACTCGATAAACAATATTGTTGACATTACAAACTATGTCTTAACGGAAGTAGGGCAGCCCATGCACGCTTTTGATTATGAAGATATCAACGACAAAACAATTGTGGTAAGACGTGCCAACAACAACGAGAAAATAATTCCGCTGGACAAAAAAGAATATACTTTAAATGATTCAATGTTGGTAATTGCTGACAAAAATAAGCCTGTAGGACTTGCTGGCATTATAGGAGGGCTAAACAGCGGCATTAAAACAGAAACAAAAGCGGTAATGTTTGAATCGGCTAAATTTATTAGGGAAAATATCCGTCGTACCAGCCGCACTTTAAATATACGCACAGACAGCTCTACAAGATTTGAAAAAGGAGTGGACGCTTATACAGCAAGGTTGGCGTTGGACAGAGCTTTATTTTTAGTAAACAAGCTTGACTGCGGACGTGTCACCAAAGGGAGAATTTCTCGAGAACAAACAACGGACACGCAAAAAATTGTTCGATTTAATTTTAACCAAATAATAAATCTTTTGGGGATAGAAGTGCCAAAGACAACGGTTAAAACTATTCTTGACAATCTCGAAATAAGCACTCAGATAATTGGCGACGAGATAGAATGCACCATACCACTTTATCGCGAAGACCTGATGTTTCCTTGTGATATTATTGAAGAAATCATTCGCATTTACGGCTATGACAAGATACTTTCAACGCTGTTAAAAGACACAAAAATCACACCGCCTATTAAAAACACTCATTTTGACGCTGTTGATAGGGCATCAGACACGCTTAAAGCTTTAGGCTTTAATCAGTGCATAACTTATTCCTTCGGCGGCAATCAACTATACAGCAAGCTTTCGCCGCATAATAAAATTGATATTTCTGACAATATTCAAATTATAAATCCTCTTGGCGAAGAGCTTTCAATTTTGAGGAGCACAATACTTGCTCACCTATTAGAAGTTGCCACGCAAAATCAGAGCAGAAAAAATGTTGATTTAAAGCTTTTTGAAATATCCAAAGTTTTTATTAAAGAAAATTCTGATTCAAACATTATTTCCCGTCAGCCAAAGGAAATATATAAGCTGTGTTTGGTAACGAGCAAAGGCGACTTTTTTGATATAAAAGGGGATATCCATCAATTTTTAAGCCGTTTTGGTTTGAACGCAAAATATGTAAGGAGCAAAAACGAAACTTTGCATCCGGGTATTTCCGCCGATATTTTAGTGGGTGAAAATAATATCGGTTTTGTGGGGGAACTTCATCCCTCAGTCATTCAAAATTTTGACTTGACACAAAAGACATTTGTTTGTGAAATCAATTTTGACAGCGTGATA
>CALLXO010000107.1 GCA_937875645.1 uncultured Clostridia bacterium | reverse complement strand
TTGTATTAGTGAGAGATTCCGCAACATAACTTAACGTTTTATCGACCATCGTTATAGTGTTGGCAATGCTTATTAACCCTACATAAACTTTTGTGTCTGGCTGATACAGCGAAAAATACGCCAAAACATACTTAAAAGACAAGGTATTAAATATTTGCGAACGAATACCTGCTGATGCGCTATTATCGTTGAGGTAAATATACGCTCTTTGCAAATTTTTAAAAGCGGTCAAAAAGGATAAATCATTTAACGGTATACCGGAATTGTAGCAATAGGCAAATTCCTTTAGTGTATCGCCAGCACCCTTAATTAGCGGCGAAAAGTCCAACACCTCCTGCATTCTGTTTGAGCTGGAGCCGTCTACATAGTAATAAAAATATTCTAATTTTGTCAATTTGCTTAACGGCGAAATATCTACAAGCTGAGAATATTCAAACTGTACCGCTATCAAATTGCTAAAAATTTCCATTCCGCTAATACTTGTAACATCCAAATTTGGCAGATAAAAATATTGCAATGAGTCAATAAAACTATAAGGGATAACATTGCCATAAAGCATTACTTCATAACCTTCTACTTCGCTTTCTGTCGTAAAAACCCTATCCTCTCCTACCTTATAAGCGTATAAGTTAACCGCCCAATTGTCTTTAAGAGAGGGTATATCATTGTTATAAATATTGCGTATATTACCTATAGCTTTGCCTACAGTAGTACTTGTAGACAGTTTATTGTCTTTATACATATAATCTAATAAATTACCGCTCTTAAAGATATTTGCTGCTTGATAGTAATAATACGTTCCGTCAAAATAGTCCGCTTGACCGTACTCTGCATTTTCTTCCAATAATTGAAGATAATAATTTGTATTTGTCAAAACTCGTTCCGTTTTATTAATAAAAGTTATCGTTATGTAAAAGTTATAAGCAGTTGAAGTGGAAGAGACAGGCACTCCCCCCTCAATTTTATAAAAATACGCCCTAAGTCTAACAGAACTTAATGCGCTGTACGCATTTAAATTGCTGCGGTTAAGCAAAACAACGCCATCGATAAATGTCAATAATGCCGTTGTAGAAGTAGAGGTAATGCGCCATTCTATATAATAGCTTTCGCCTATTTCCGTCATGTTTTTTGGCAAATATATTTTTATGCCCTCAGTAGTGTTAATTTCTGTCCAACTGATAATTATAGGTACTACCCTCCTGCCGTTTGCGGCGGCAAGGGCAGAGGCTGTAACGTTTGTTGCGTACCTTGTGCCGTTATTAGTCGTTGTAGGATTAATTAAAGCTACATATTTATTTGCGTTGCTACTAATTAATGCATAGTAGCTTAAGGTATTGCTTATATCCGAATAATAATAGCGTTCGCCGTTTTGTGCATTAAAAGCCAATGCCGTTATGTTTGTCATTACTCCCACGTTACTGCAATAGGCAATATTTTTAGCATTAAACAACGCTATTACATAATCTCTTGCGCTGACAAAAGAGTTACTGCTAATAAAATTGAATATGCCTTTTGCATCATTTACGCTTAATGTCCTGATAGTTGTGTTTTGCTTTATTATATTTGCAAGAAAAACAGCGTCATAATAATTAATCCCCTTGCATCTACTAATATCCAATGAATTAATTTTGGTGGTATAGCTTAAAAACGCTAAATCAACCGCCTTTAAAAAGCCGCTTTCTATCGTCAAGTTGGTCACCGAGTTGGTGAAATTTGTAGCGGAAAATTGTGTCCAAGTCTTAATTAAATTATTGTCGGTGACATAAAGGTTGCTAACTTGCAGATATTGCATTCCTTCTAAACTGTAAAAGCCTATATCGGAAGTCACATTTATTGTTATGTTGTCCTTTACGCTAATAATTTGATTTACGCTGTCCACGGTACGAATTTCTTGATTATCTAAAATAAATGCAAATAACCTACTATTAAACAGATTTAACAAGTAACTTTGCCCGTTGCTTACCACAGTATAATTTGCAGTACTGTTGGGGTTGTTAAAGCCTATCTCTCTATAAGCAACAAACTGAGGATTGGCGTCGCTTGTTATCTTTATTAGTGCGGTGCTGTTTTTCCCTAATGTGTCCTTATAGAAAAATACCCTGTCATTAAAGGTTTTTGTATAAGTGATGCCTTCTACTGTCTCAGTAATAACATATGCTGTATTGTCACTATAGACAGAGTGGTCTATTGCTGTCAAGAAAGCGTAATAATTATAAAAGGTGTTTATTTGCAACGGCGTAACAACATTTAAAGTATTGGTGTTTAAGGTTAGGTTTATTGTCCTGTTTATTTGGTTAAGCCAATAAATGGCGTCTCTTTTTTGTCCGCTTTCTTCATAAAAATCATAGGCGCACGCCGTACCGAATAAACGTAACGTGTTTAAGTTGTTTGCCCCTACTAAATAAGAAAGTTGAGCTCCGCCTATTTGCGTGCAGTACGTTAAGATGAGAGTATCAATGCTGCTTTTAAGTGTGCCGCTTACCGCTGATAAGCTGTTTATCGGATTGTATGATAAATTTAATATACTTATCGGTAAAGAGGACAGCGCAGAAATATCGCTAATTATGTTTCCGCTTAAGTTTATTTGCGTCAATTGCGTTAAGTCAGACAAATGCGTTATGTCTGAAATTAAATTATCCGTCACCGTGATTGATGTGATATTTTCAAATAATTCCACCCCTTTTAGCGTAATTACCCATTGCGGACAGTTAATAAGGCTGTAGCTGTGGCTGTTGAAGCTATTATAACAATTTACTACCGAAATTTGACTGGAGTAACAGAGCAAAGAAGGCGTGTCCGTTAAAACAAAGGAAGTTTGAGCCTTTAAGGTATTTTTTGTATTAATATCCAAACATCCGCTATAACCGCTTTCGTTAGTATATTTACCAAAAACACTAAACACAAAAAAGCGCAAATTAACGTCTTTAAACTCCGCATAGGAAGAAGTACCTGCCGCCGCCGGTGTTGCACCCACTGCTAAAAAGGGATAGACAAAATTATAGTAATTATGTAGACTGTCGCTGTATAAAATATAATTGCTGTCTTTATCAAAATATCCTTCGCCAATATGACCTACTGCGACAAAATAATAGTCAAAAGTACTTAAAGAAGAATAAGTCAAGGTAATTGCACTCTCAAAATTGAAATCCTCTGCCAAAACATCATATACAAGCATTACAGATTTTGTCCCATTGTAAGTAGTGTTAGTTGCTGTGACAAAAGGATGCGTAAACATATTGTTAAAGGTAGTGGAGTCTAATCCCACCAATATCCAAGTAATAGCAAAAGCGCGCACGCTATCTATATTTTCGCCTTTGCTGTCCACAGCGTTTGGAGCGTAGAGTACACCGTACAGAGTATTGTAAGTAGAAAGAGGCAACGTGATAATGTCCCCCGTTGACAAAATTTGAATATTTGTTTCTATTATATTTTCATCATTTACTTTTGCTGATAAATCAAAAATTCTTGAGGAAAAATCAATATACTCCCCCGGCTCGCTCACTCCGTAAACAAAGGATGCGCCTGTGCCCTCGGGCGAATATACCGTTACGCTGTCTCTTACATAATAAAGAGGCATTTCTCCCATGTGAGAGGTGACATAAAGGTTATATATTTCATTTACCATAGCCAAAGTAGCGAGGTCGGTTACGTTTGCATTGCTGTTTGCGTTGCTATTTTCGTAAATGCTCATAGAGGACAACTGCGTTGAAGTGTTTAAATTGCCGTCACTGTCGTATAAAAACCCCTTTAACCCTTCCCAGTCATAACAATTGCTGGTGATTAACCTCAATGTGTTTAAGTTGGGCATATGTGAAAAAGCATATACGGTATTTCCGCCTTCGTCAGTATGGTAAAGCGTCACGCCTCTGTTGTTTCTGGTGCTCCCTATATCCAAAGAGATAAGGTTTACTAAGTCAACATTTATTTTAGACAAATCAACAAAGGAATAATATACCGTTAAATTTCTTACGTTAACTAAATAACTGCCGTCACCTAATTTGCAATCCCTTTGAATGTTGACGGTAAGACATCCCGTTAAATCAAGCCCACTTAAAGCGTCTCCCCTATCAAAATAACTGCCGTCCACATTAACAGTACTGGTAACAGCAAGAGGCATTTTTCTGCTTATATAAGTGTTGCCTGTTGTCGAATCAAAGTAAGCATACCAAGAGCTAGTTAAAGTGCCATTTGCAAAGTCGGCATAATTGTCTACCCGTCTGCTATTGCTGACTTTAAAATATCTTAACCCTCCGCTGGTATTACGTGACATCTGATATAAAATAAGTGCGCTAACAGAGCGGCCGGTAAATACGTCGCTTATTGCCACGCAATTAGGTAAAATACCTACTTTTGTTGTTTGTCCGTCAAAATAATCTAAATCTTTTCCGTATTTGATAACGTAAGCATTATTTGAGGGCAAATCGCAAATATAAAGCTTATTATGCAGTTGTGCGGATATTTGCGTTATAAAACTAAATGCATCAGTCAATGCGCCTCTTCCGTCATTCCCTTGTACCGTAATCGTCAAAAAAGCAGCGCAATCATAGCCAACAAGATAACGGTAAATAAAATTTGTATAATAATTTACGCCTAATATATTGCCAGCTATATCGCCGTTTTCAAAGTAATTTATTGCCGAAGTGTTGGCGTTCCAATATGCTTTATCAATTTTTAAATCTGTTACATAAAAATTTATATCTCGATAATCGTAAAAGTTTACCGAAACAAAATCATTTTCAAAATAGCTGTAATCGCCTATTTCCATAACGCTGTATATCGATGGCCAACTTTGGGCGTGTTTATACAATTTTTCGTAAGGATTCCAAACTGAAGCAGCGTCCGTTAAGTAAATGTCAACGGCGGTGTTTGCGATGTACGTCATATATAATGCTTTTTGCACTTCTTCGCTGTCTAAGTTGTAACACTCGTAAACAGACAGTAAACTAAGTGTCGTTAGTCCCCCCGACCAATCAACAATAGTGTCGCCGTTTTTTACCGCAGTACCTAAAAGTTGCGTAAAGTCATACTCTTGTCCGCCTAAATAAAGTTTAGTCACACCATTCATTTTGTTTAGTTCGCTTAACCCGTCAAGCTGATTTCCTCTTAAGTCAATGGCAGGCTTAAAACTTTGTGTTCCGCTAAAAACGATGGTAAAAAAATTCAGTCCGCTTAAATCGCTTATGTTTCTGTACGAAAAATCATATACCGCATTTAAATTTGTTGTGTCCGTCAGCACATATTTTTCTCTTAACGACACCCCTCCTTGCGAATAGATAATAATAGGTGAGCTGTCTGAGTCAATCGTTGTATTAAAATAGTTAAAAAGCGTACCTCGTAACGCTCTGTCGGGGATAGCCTCTTTGGCTTTTACATAGGCATAGTTGCTGTCGGTAAATACCGCACTTAGTCCTTGACTATTAGCAACACTTAAAGGCAGCTGAAGATAGGCCGTTGCCTCGCTTAACTGTGAGGGCAAAAGAATAACATCAAAAGTGCGTTGCAAAGATATTTGAGATAAATCCGTGCTGTCCGTTACCGTCAAGGTAAGCGTCAATGCTTCTTCCACAATTCCGCTAACAATAGTGCAACCAGTTGTATACAGTCCGTTGTAGTCATCAAAAATTATCCTGTCATTGTTTCTTATGCCCCACAACAGATAAAACAGTTTGCCGTCATAATTAATGACCGAAGGAGTAAAAAGACTGGTATACAGCTCGTTTATTTCGTAAACGTTACTTAAAGCCAATGCCGCCGCTTGCTCTGTTTGAGTAGCGGAAAAATCTCCTCCCCCCACAAAATCTGTTTTCATGGAAAAATAAGTATCAATTATACTATTGTTTTTATTGTTTACGTAAAGAAGAGTAAAATAATATTTTACGTCAGCTGTAATAGTCGTCCTACCGCTGTATCTTACGTCAAGGAAAATAAGACTGTCTAAGCCGCTTATTGGGTCAAAATCACCTATGTTGTTTTGGTATAAGTCAACAGCGACAAGGTCGCTTAAATATCTTAACGGCTCTATGTTTGTGATGTTGTTGTTTTGCAAAATTAATACACGCAAACTGTCAGAAAAACTCAAGCTTGTTATATTGGTTAAAAAGTTGTCAGATAAATCTAAATATATTAATTGCCGCAAATTTTCTATTGGAAAAATATCTATCAGCTTATTGTTGCTAAACTTAAGTCCCTTAATATATGTAAAATATTCCAACCCCTTTAAGCTGGAAATATCGCAATAGCTAAAATCTAAACAGGTATACTCCCTTTCAAAATAAATAATTGTACTTTTTGAGAGAGAGTTCCAATCGGCGGTTGCTTCAACTTTTGTTATGTATCCGTCACCGTTAGCGTCATAAAAATTAAGCAAAGAGGCATATAAGTTGTAGTCGGCAATTTCATTGGCGTTGTTATGAATAATCCCCGTTAATACGAGAGAAAAATTAAAGGTCACGTTGCGAGTTATGCTTTCGCCCTCTTCCGTTATTGTTTCAGTAACATATTCCTTATTTCCCTCACTAATGGTATAAAGATTAGCGTAAATGTTGGCAGTAACGGTATTTATACTCAGTTTTTCGGCATTTATCTTTATCTCTGTTACTCGGCGAAACACAAGCCCGCTGTTAAGTAATTCAACAAGGTTACAGAGCGTTTCTTCGCTCTCCGCTGTCAGTATTTTTACATACTCACCTGTTGTGCTTGCGTTGCCAAATTGATCAAAGCGAGTAGCGGCGGAAAAATAACAATAGTCACCTTCTAAAAGCGCATAAAAGCCGAAATGGGCATAATCGGCGATTAAATCTTCGGCGTTTGCCAAAAGAAAAACATTTTGACGCATTAAAACATAATCTCTGAAAATTTCTGGGAGAAAGTATTCTACAAATACATTGTTGGTTATATTTCCCGAAACAACAAAGGAAAAACCCTCGTCTAAGGTATATGTGTTTGTTTCGTACTGCTTTTGAATAGCGTTTGCACTGTCGCTTATCTCATAAGTGCTGGATTTTGCAAGCACAATAATTTCTAAATTGTTAAGAATATAAAGCCCCTCTTGCCCGTAATCAAAGGTAAGGGAAGCTCTTATTTTTACTGCTCCTTCTGTAGGACTATTTTTAACAGTGACATATTCATACGCTACCCCTTGTTCGTTGGTTACGGGGGGCGAAACTTCCAAGTAGTTAATGTTTCCGCTGTAAATGTTGTCCTCGGCATTTAAGGAAACAGAAATGCCTTTTAACGCAGCTCGCTCCACATTGTCGGCATAAATTAATTTCATCAAGTCAGTTGTCTCATCTGGTTGCAAAATTATTTGCTGATACTTATATAGCTTTTGTGTGCGCTCCTCTCCGTTTAGGACAGTTACTGTAACTGTTTTATAGGCAGTATATTGAATGTCACCGCAAGCCACCTTTACCCCTACCGTTATTGTTTTAGCGCTCCAACTATCTAAAACATATACTCCCTTTGGCAGAATAGTACCGTTTTCGTCAAGATAATTTGCATTATTGTCGCTAATAATCCAAGAAACAAAACTGTTTGTAAGCTCATCAAAACAAGGGAAAAACAAACTGCACATAATCGTATCAGGCACACAAGAAACAAATGCTTCCGCAACCGCCTGCGGGCTGTTGCCTCTAACCTTAATTATACCGCCCACGTTAACCATTGTATTGTTATCGCTTAAAGTAAATTCTGCCTGATAGTTTGCGGTAAATACCAAATTCGCATTAAGCCGCAAAAGAGACGAAAAGAGAACGCCGTTTGCGTTTAAATCTTGTTCATTAAAAATTATGCCGTCGGTAGTCACTTCTAATAAATTGTTTTCTATATACCAACCTAATCCTTTAAAAAGTTTTAAGTCCTCCCCGTCGTTAAAAACAAGCTTTTCCGCTTGATATATACGGTTTTGAATTAGCTGTTTTGCGCTTTCCAACAAATACGAAGTGCAGGTAAATTTTTCAAAACTATCCGCTAAACTTTCGCCAATAATAAAAATATCATTGGGAGTATTAATGTTTATGTCTACATTTATTTTGTTGTGAGTTGTATCTAAACTGTTGCTAATTGCACTGTCATCTACAATGCCAGCGGTAAGCTGATTGTCAAAAGCGTTAGCATATAAAAAACTGATGGAGGGAGTATCGCTTGCGCCTTCTCCCACCAACAACTTGTATCCGTTTAAATTAATCCGCACTCTGTTTGTTGCGTTTATGCTATTGATAATATTGATGTCTCGCGTCAATACAATATTTTTATTATTATGGCGATCTGTCGTCAAAGCAGTTTTAAGTTCTGACTCATTTTTTACATAATTATATTTTAAATTTAGCGAAGCTTCTTTTGTATGTGCTGTAGCTTTAAGTGTGAAGGTCTTATCTCGGTAATAATCCCCCGCGCCTTGACTATAAACAAGTCTTAAATCATAGGCGTAACTTTGATTGGCTACAAGGTCGCCATCAAGCATTATACTGCTTATTTTATCCATATTACATAAATACGAATATCCACCCTCTTTAAACAGATACACTTCTATTGCGCGCGCCAACTTGTCGTCCTTTACTTGCAACCCGTCTTCTTCCTTAGTGCCAAAACCAAAGTTGATAGTATATCCCATTGCCGATTCGGTGCTGCTCCTTACCCTTACCACCAGGCGCAAATCTTTTTCTTCACCTTTACTTATATTAAGCTCGCTGCTGTTTATCCTACCATCAATAGAATCAATAAAGGTTTTTCCGTTAAAAGTGAAGGCAACGGAAGCGCTGCTTATTGTATGCCGCCAGCCTTTTACCATAAATTGGTAATAAGCAAATACACCGCCCACAACAAGACAGAGGGCAAGCAGTAGAATTATTATACTTATCCATACTTTACAAAAATGACTTCTCATTTCCTTACCGTAAATAGCGCTTTTCTTTTACCTGTCCCGCCCCTGATTAGCGATTTCTAATGCTATTAAACAAAAAATACCATTGAACAATACGTACAATGGCAACTGGCTGTCAATTTCTTGACCCTGTAGTTTTGTGTCACTATCTTGCGATAGTTTTACCTTTAACATTTATTTGTTGTTATTATATTCGTCATTTGTCTGTTTGTCAACCAAAATTATCATTTTCTTGATTTGTTTATTTATTGTATATTTTGTCTTTTCTTGTCGCAATATTATTAATCAAAACTAATGGATTGTTTCACGTGGAACAATCCATTAAGTTTTTATTATTTAGTTATGTATCTTTGCTTCTGTTTTGTTAATTTCCCTATTGGGATTTTTGACTTTCTTTTTATGCCACAATCCTGATAGGTAAAAGCTACAGCTTATTATTGTCGATAACCCCCATCCTATCGGCCAAGCCCACCACACGCCCATTGCACCTAAGGGGACACTTAATATGTATGCTAACCCCACCCGCAAAACTAAGTCAGTAGTTGTAGACAACAAAAAGTGAAACATCTTGCCGCTGCCTTTAAGCACAGCATCAGAACATATCTTAATCGCAACAATAAAGAAAAAGGGCGCAATCACTTTTATGTACGTTGTGCCGGCACTGAGCGCATCTGCTGATAAGTTTTTAGCAAACATGTTAACCATAGCGTCTGCATTAAATACATACAAAAGCGTAAAGGGCAATACCACGCACCAGGTTAATATGAGACTGTATTTAAAACCGCGCTTTACTCTGTCTACCTTCTCTGCTCCCATATTTTGCGCCGAATATGTGGCTAAAGCGTTGGAGGAAGTAACAAAGCAACTCATAGCAAAAGTACGTAGCTTTACCCCTGCCGCAAATCCCGCAATAACCGCCTTGCCTAATTCATTAATGACGCCTTGCACAAGTAAATTGCCAATGCTTATTACACCCTGTTGAAATATACTGGGTACTGCAACCACCGCTATATCCTTTAACATTTTGCCGGAAAAAATCGGATACTTTTCCGTTAAATCTTGTTCTGTTATATAAGCTTTAATTCTTAAGCGTCTCAATCGTCTTAGCAGCGCCAAAAGAGCAGTTGTAGCCGCTAACCCTTGTGTAATAAACGTCGCCCAGGCGATACCCGCAACGCCCATATCAAACACAGTTACAAACAAAATATCCAATCCTATATTGAGCAAACTGCTGACTATTAAAAAGGACAGCGGCGTCATACTGTCTCCTAATGCGGTAAAAATGCCATTACAAGCATTATATAAAAACAAAAAAACCAAACCGTAGACATATACATTAAGATAACCCAACCCGTCCACCATGATAGAATCAGGTGTGTTTATCCATTTCATTATCGTTGCGCTTATTAATCTGCCTACAACAGTCAAAATTACCGCTAAACTTAAAAAGGCTATAAGCGTTGTACCTACGGCGGTTTTTATTTTGCGATACTTTTTTGCACCAAAAAGCCTGCCGATAACCACGCTGCATCCTGCATTGCACCCAAAAGCTACCGCCATGAAAATCATCGTAACGCTAAAACTCGCGCCCACTGCGGCAAGCGAGTCTTCACCTAAAAACCTTCCCGCAATAACGGTATCCGCCAAATTATACATTTGCTGAAAAAGCGCACTGATTAAAAGCGGTACCGTAAAGGAAATTAATACTGGGGCAATTTTCCCCTTGGTCATATCCGTGCTCATCATATTACTACAATAAAAAAATGTCCTTATTTAAGACAGTCGTTGTTCGACGATTATATTATATTCTATAAACTATTTTAAGTAAACCGTTTATTCTTCCTGAGGGATGAAAGTTAAGTGATATGGCTTGTTTCACGTGAAACAAATATAACAAATAAGCACCCTTTAAGTAAACTTAAAAGGTGCCTCGGTATTGATATGTATTTTGTCTTAATTTAAAAATCCGCCTATTAGAGAAGAAATATAAGTAACGAGCTGTTCAAGGTATTTGCCAATATAACTACTATATACTGTGTTGTCGAGGAAGTTTCCAATAGGAGTAATAATACCCGTTAATGCGGAAAGTCCCAAACAAATAGCAACCAAAATAAGCGCAGAGAAAGCAGCTCCTAAAACAAAGCCTAAAAACTTATCCAGCGTACTTATGCCGGGGATTTTAACAATATTAGTAAGTATCTTTTTTAATATAGAAATAATAACTGCAAGAACGATAAGCAATACAATAAATGCTATTGCGTAATTTACCAATTTTGTCGCTTCAAGAGGCAAGACCTCGCTTAAAACGGCAGGCGTGCCACCGGGTGAAAAGCTGGCAAAAATATTTGTAAATAAGCCACTTAAAAAGGCGGGAATTCCCAAAGTGGATAATGCTTGATTTACATTAGCGGTATTGCTCCAATCATATGCTGTTGTATATATCGGATCTTCGCCAAACTTTTCGCTTAATAAGCTGGACACCTTATCAAAAATAGCACCGTCGGTACTCATTAGGCCGCCTACTGTTTTACACAGTAAAATTGCGCCCACTATTGCACCGAATGTGCCAAGTATGCCAAACAGCTGGTCGATAAAACCTTTTTTGGCGCCAATAATCATGCCGAGCAAAATAACGCCAGCTATTACATAGTCAACCCAATTAAAGTTGCTAAAAAAACCGCTTGCTACTTCCTCTAAAAACATTAACATAACACTTTCTCCTTCTTAAAAATAAACATGTTCATTTTTAATTTTGTTATTTAACTTCCTTTCATAATACCACTGTTAGGCTGCTTTTACAACAAAAATGAAACTGATTCCTTTTACAAATTGTGTTTATTTTAATTTCTTTTGTTTATTTTGTTTATTTACCTAATATCATCGCTTTTAGGTCTTTTATTTGCGCTTTAATTCTTGTGTCTGTTTGAGATAAATTGCCTATTTTATCCCGTGTATACATTATCGTCGTGTGATCACGCCCACCAAAATACTGTCCTATCGCAAGCAAGGGCATGCTTAAAAATTCCGTCACTAAGTAAACGCACATTTGACGAGGCTCTACAATTTCCCTATTCTTTTTTTTGCCAATTAAATCAGATTTAGTCACATTTGGATAATAACGGCAAACACAGTCTACGATTTTATCAATATCCACATTTTCCGCTTTATCTTCGTTGTAGTCTTTAAGGGCGGCATTAATCAAGTCCATATCGTTGACATTTTTTTCTGTCAATTGGGCGAAGCAAATAATCTTTGTAAGCACCCCCTTCATTTCCCTTATGTTGGTGGGTACTTTATTTGCAATAAGCTTTAATATACTGTCGTCAATATTCTGTTTTTCGGCAAGCGCCTCGCTCTGCAAAATTGCAATCCTCGTTTCTAGATCGGGCGCTATAATATCCGCTACCACTCCTCCCTGAAAGCGTGTGCGCAGTCTTTCTTCAAGAGGGACAATTTCCTGCGGGGGGCGGTCGCTGCATATAATTATCTGCTTATCCTGATAATAAAGGTCGTTAAAAGTGTGAAAAAGCTCTTCTTGGGTAGATACTGTTTTGCTGATAAATTGTATGTCATCTATCATTAAAACATCTAAGCTGCGGGATTTTTTTCGAAATTGCTTCATCTCGTCATTGTATCTGCTACCCCTTAAAGCTTCTATAAGTTCGTTTGTAAAACGTTCACAACTAGTATAAAGGCATTTTAATTTAGGTTTTGTTTTTTTTATATGATTTCCTATTGCGTTAAGTAAGTGTGTTTTACCTAACCCCACGCCGCCATAAATAAAAAGCGGATTATATTTAATGCCGGGATTTTGGGCAATCGCCTTGCTTGCAGCTGCTGCAAATTCGTTGCTTTTACCCACTATAAAATTTTCAAAAGTAAATTTTGGCGAAAATGAATTATTTTCCTCTCCTATGATTATGTTTTCATTATTTACATTATCTATCGGCTCATTGCTGTTTTGTTCAAACTGTTGCTTCTCTTCGGGTAAAATGTATAATACACCAGTAAGGTTGGGTAATATTTTTTTGCAGCTTTCGCAGATAATATTATTATACCTATTTTCTATAACACTTTTTTTTGCTTTACTTTCACTTACTAAAACTATATTATCATTATGTATACAGACGGGGACTAAATCAGTTATCCATGAGTCGTAAGCCAAAGCCGTTACTCTCGCTTGTATTTCTATTAATACGTTTTCCCATACTTGTTTTATTGAAATCATTATATATCCTTAAAATTATTTAAAACTGACTTATAAATTTAATTTTAACATCTCGACAAATTTTGTCAATCAATATCCCTTACTTTTTTTTTAACTATTTCCTCTTTCAATTTCAAAAAGTGATAATACTGCCGCTTGCTTTTTGCTGTTTTTTATTGTATACTGTTACTACTTAAAGTATTCCACAGTTATTTAAGCGCAAAAATTAGTTTTTGTGAATAAACACATAAGTAATCAACATTTCTTTAACAATTACTTTTATATGTTTTTCTCTTTAAATAACGAAGAAAAAGGCTAAAAAATATAAGTTACCCACTTTTCCACACCCCCTACTACCACTACTACTAATTAAAAGAAGATAAATAATAATATATAAAGCATATTTTTTAAGGAGAAATTATGAAAATAATTTGCGACGGATTAGATTTAAGTGATGCTATCAATAAAGTAATCAGAGCTTTACCCAATAAAGTTATTAATCCTGTGTTAGAAGGGATAAAAATCACCGCTAAAGACGGAAAGCTGACGTTGTTTGCGTCAGATACCGAATTAGCAATAGAAAAAACAATTTTTGCCGACGTTATAGAAGAAGGGAGCGTGCTTGTACCTGGTCGGTTTTTTTCCGAATATATACGAAAGCTTACCAATGAGCAGGTGGAACTGTTTACTAACGAAAAAAATCAGTTGCGGATAAAATACAGCAACAGCGAAGGGTTTGTTCAGTTATTTA
>CALLXO010000106.1 GCA_937875645.1 uncultured Clostridia bacterium | reverse complement strand
TTAGCAGAAGCAGTGCTTAACGAAAACCCAAGAGCTGAAGTGCTGTTTTTTACTGCAACGGAATATGCCGATGTAGGCAATGTTGCTGTAAAAGACGTCTCAGAAACAGAATGGAATGCGGCAATACTTGGCTGTACCGCCGATATAGAAGAAAACTATCATATATTTACTGTTGACGTTGCAGTTTACGGCTTGGATATGGACTTAAAGGTAAACTTTAAGGTTGTCAACCCAAATTCAAGTAATGTTCCGGTAGAAGACAATATTACTGTTTCTTGTTACAATAACCAACCTGTGACAGTATCTTTTAGCAATTTGCAAATCACCTCTTTTGAATATGTTGAAATTACTATTTTAGCAGAGGACTCCTTTTCGTACGATAACAGTTTTTATCTTTATGGGGGAAGGAGAGACACAATAAAAATTCAGTATACCAGCACAAAGCGAAATACCTTTTTTGGAGGTATAACAAGAAACTTGCGCGAGAGCTTAAAAACGAAATGGGACATTGAGATAACAGAAACTCACGAAAACGATGCGCCTAAGCTCAGCGGTTTTGACTTGTACATATTTGAGCATAAAATGCCGGACATACTGCCTACTGACGGTGTTGTATTAATGGTAAATCCCGATGCGGTGCCGGAAAATTTAAGAAGTTCGTTGGTTTTAGGAGACAAAATAAACAGTCCTTCTGACGAAGATTTTTTCAGATTTTCGGCAGGTACCCCTCATAGGATAATGAATTATATTGACCCTAACAGAATTTCTGTTTCGCAATACACAACTATTCTGTCCTACAACCGTTTCCAACCGCTTATGTACTGTTTTGATGACCCTGTGTTTTTGGTGAGAAACGAAGTCAACTCAAAAATTGCAATTTTGTCCTTTGACGTGACTTTTACCGAAATCCCTATGATGATAGACTTCCCGATATTGGTGTACAATTTGTTTAATTACTTTATGCCTTCAACTATTTCGGATTTTGTATTTGACGTTGATGAAAAAGTAAGTCTAAACGCAAGAGGACCTGTTTTAACTATCAGCGGTTCTGGATTGGAGGAAAGGGATTTTACTAACTTCCCGGCGGAGGTTTCAGCACCTTATATGGGATTATATACATTAACGCAAACGTTATTGTCAGGCAGGCAAATAACCAATAGGTTCTTTGTAAAAATAGCCGCTACAGAAAGTGATTTCACTCGTATTGAGAAAGAACTAAGAAATCCTGCTTATCCTGATATTCAAGAAGCTATTGACTTTGACCTTATATTATATTTGGCTGCAACGCTGTTTGCATTTTTGTTTGTTGAGCGATGGTTGCAAACCAAGGAACAAATGTAAAGGAGGAGGCAATAATGTCAAATTTAAATATTACTTTTTTATATCCATGGCTGCTTTTGTTGCTTATTCCGGCATTGGTTCTTATGCTATTGCCTTATTTCCGTATGTCAAAAAAGTACCGTCGCACGCGAAACCGCATTACCTCTATGGTGCTTTATATTGTAGTTACATTTTTAAGCGTATTGGTGCTGTCGGGAATATCTTTTAATTATGACAGACCGAATTTGCAAAACGAAGTATTGCTTTTGGTGGACCTTTCACACAGCAACAGAACTACGGAAGAACAAAAAAACGGCTTTATTAAAAATTTGCTGGATAAAAGCGATTCAAGATATAAAGTGGGTATTGTTACCTTTGGATACGGGCAGGTATACGCCGCTGAGTTTAACAATGACACAGAAAAGGTATATCAAGATTATCTTAGGGCAAATCGCCCTAACGACAGCGCAACGGATATTGCTTCCGCATTAAACTATTCGAGGGGTCTTTTTTCAAATCCTAAAGCTGCCAAAATTGTACTTTTAACTGACGGCATCGAAACAGACGGAAAAGCAATGTCTGTAATATTATCTATAGCATCTTCTGGCATAAAAGTAGATACAGTTCACTTTTCTGACGAAATTGACGCTGAGGTGCAGATAATTTCTATCGAAGCACCCGATTATAATATTGTTGTAGGAAACACCGCTAATTTAAGCGTAACTCTTCAAAGTTCTTTTATAGGTTCGGCTTCTTTAACTTTATATGATAACGATATGCCCAGCGAGCCGCAGCAGATAGAATTAAAAGGCGATGAGGAAACTTTCGAGTTTGAATATGTATTTATTACTCCGGGATCACACAGGGTTTATATTGAAGTGCAAAGCAACGGGGATAATCTTACTCAAAACAATACATATTATTCTTATCTTTATTTATACGTTTTTGACAAGGTTTTACTTGTTGACGGAGACGGAGAGTCAAAAAGGTTAAAAAATCTGATAGAAGACGACTATAATTTAACGGTAGTGGATACAAAAAACGTTCCGCAAACACTAAACGAATTGTTAGAATATGACGAAGTAATACTTGTCAATGTATCTCATGAAGATATGGAAACAGATATGGCAGACTTTGAACAAATCTTGTATTCCTACGTCTTTGAATACGGCGGAGGACTTTTAACCGTAGGCGGTGACAAAGCTTATGGCAGAGCAGACCTCGAATATTCTGACTATCAAAAAATGTTGCCGGTGGATGCGGTGGACTACACACCGCCATTAGGATTGGTAATTATTATCGACAAGTCGGGCAGTATGCAAGGTATGGCAAGACCTAATAACCTTGACTTGGCAAAAGAAGGCGCTATAGAGTGCGTCAACGCACTTAACGAAAGAGATTTTTGCGGAATTGTTACACTTGAATACAGTTATAGTGAAGAAATCGGTCTTACTCCTATGTCAGAAAAAAACAAAATAATAAGAGCCATTGCAAGCATAGGCGGGACAGGAGGGACAGTTTATTCGGGAGCGATACAGTCAGCAGGCAAAGCGCTGATAGCGGCAAACGTTGAAAAAAGACATATTTTGTTTATTTCTGACGGCGGCCCCAGTGATACACCTGAAGAATACGAAGGTTTTGTTTCGCATTATTACGAAAACGCCGGCATAACAATGTCTTCAGTTTTTGTAGACACAGAGTTCAATCCCGATGGCGAAGCTGTAATGAAGCGTATTAAGGAATTAGGTCACGGCAGGTATTTTGATGCCTTTGCCGACCCGTCGGGTATTTCTATGTTTATGCGGGAAGACGTTCGAGTGCCGGAGATAACAGAATACGTACCGGAAATATTTACCCCTAAACTTAATAAAAACTCTTCCCTTGCAAGCGGTATAGTAGGCGATATGCCTGAGTTAGGGGGATTTTACGGCACCAGACCAAAAAGAGATGTTGATATCCCTCTTTCTGGACCCTTTGTCCCAATCTACGCTCAGTGGAAATTTGGACAAGGCAGAGTAGGCAGCTTTATGTGCGACCTAAACGGTACTTGGTCAGACCAGTTTTTAACAGAGGATAACGGCAAAAGGTTTATTAATAACATGATAAAGGGACTCTTCCCTAACGATTCTATTCGACCGAGAGATATAGAAACAATTTTCAATAAGGAAAATTATAAGACAGAGCTTATTATAAAAACTCCGCTGGCGGAGGGGGATATTATAGAAGTAACGGTTATTGACCCCTTACAGCAGTCTACTATTCATTTGCCGGCAATAACAGGAGGCTATACCAAATGTATGCTTACTTTTTCTCAACCAGGTATATACGAGGTCAATGTTGTTAAAAAGGACAAAGACAAAAATATTATTTCGGAATATACAGCGCATACTACCTTTTCTTATTCCTTAGAGTACGACGTATTCCGTGGGGAAAACAACGGTTTAGTATTTCTTACAAGCTTATCTGAAAACGGCAACGGAATGGTTATAAGTCACGAGCAAGTGGATAAAGTGTTTAGAGATTTTGTCACAAGCAATCATTTCAAATATGACCCACGAATTCCCTTTATTTTAACGGCGCTTATATTGTTTTTGATGGACATCGCCGTGAGGAAATTTAAGTTTAAGTGGCCTTGGGAGATAATACGAGACCGCAAAGCTCAAAAACTGCTCATGCAAGACAAAGAAAAACTGATTTAATGGGTTTAAGGAGAATATAATGAAAAAACTTGGCTTGCTATTTATTATAAGCCTATTAATATTAAGCGTTATGGTGACCTTTGCGGGTTGCCACGGTCACGACGATGCTATTGTGCTCAATAAACCTGAAGAATTGATTTTTGACAGATCAAGCAATGCACTTAAGTGGAATGCCGTAGCAAACGCAAGCGGCTATAAGGTAGAGATAAACGGTGTGGAAAACGATGCCACAGTAAACTTTTATTCTATTTCACGTTTAGAGGCAGGTACATATACCATAAAAGTTAAAGCGATAGGTGACGGAGTGGACTATCTTGACTCTCTTTGGTCGGAGCCTATTGTGCACGTTAAGGAGTACGAATCAGGGTTAGTTTATCAGCCTGTTAATAACGACAGCGAATATGTAGTATATGGCATTGGCTCAGCGTCAGGTGACATCGTTATTGAAGAAACATACAAGGACAAACCTATAACAGGTATATCAAGCGGTGCATTCACCAACAGCCGAAGCATAACAAGCATAACTATCCCCCAAAGCGTAACAAGCATAGGTAATAACGCTTTTCAGGGTTGCCGCAATATGACAAGCGTAACAATAAGCAACGGCGTAAAAAGTATAGGGGACTATGCTTTCTCTTATTGTCGCAGCATAACAAAAATTACTATCCCCGACAGCGTAATTAGCATGGGCGATTATGCTTTTGCCGATTGTAGCGAATTAGTTGAAATAAATATCGGCAAGGGACTGACTAAATTAAACAATTATGTATTTCAGGGTTGTAGAGCTTTACCGCAGATTGCAATCCCTGACGGAATCAATAGCATTGGCGATTTTACCTTTACTAATTGCACCAGTTTAGAAAGTATTGTTATCCCCAGTAGCGTAGTTAGTGTAGGTAGTTATGCATTTAACGATACAAAATTTTGGGATAACACAGCAGACGGAGTTGTTTATGCTGATAAATGGGTAGTAGGATATGACGAAGAAGAAATATTCCCTGTCATAATTTTAAATAACGGCACTTTGGGTATAAGTAACCGTGCTTTTGCCGGTTGCAACAATATATTAAATATTACCATGCCCAGTAGCGTAAAGAGTATAGGAAATTATGCTTTTGTTAACTGCATTAATTTAGATGCCATCAATAGTTTAACAGATGTAATTTTGCCTATGGGCGTAAAGAGTATAGGCATTTCCGCTTTTCAAAATTGCATGAGCATAAAAAAAGTAGTCCTTCCCAACAGTGTTGAGAGTATTGGTGACTATGCTTTTGCGAATTGCGAAAAGTTGGAAAATATAACAATGGGCAGCGGTGTGACAAGTTTGGGTAGCTTTGTATTTCATAAGACGAAAGTAGTGAGTGCTCCCAGCGAAAGTGATTTGATTTATGCGGATAAGTGGGTTATTGGAGTCAAAACACCAAACTTAAAGGAAATAGTCATCGAAGAAGGCGCCGTAGGTATTGCCAGTAGCGCATTTTCCGGTTATACTCATCTCCAAAAACTAACAATCCCCGACAGCGTGACAAGCATTGGCGATTTTGCCTTTTCTAATTGTATAAACCTAACAGATATCACAATCCCCGACAGTGTGACAAGTATAGGTGAATTTGCCTTTAACAGTTGTTCGAACTTAACTTTTTTGTCGTTAAGTAATAACATTGAAAGCATAAGCAGAGGACTATTTATTAGTAGCGGTTTAATAAATGTTACAATTCCTGAGGGGGTTAAAAGTATAGGGGATTATGCTTTTTATAAATGCAGCGATTTAGAAAGCGTAGTTTTACCTGATTCTGTAAAATCAATAGGTCGTTCTGCTTTTTATAGATGTGAAAGTTTGACAAGCGTAAACCTGCCCGACAGCGTAGTCAGCATAGGTAACTTTGCCTACTACGGTTGCGAAAAAATTTCTAATTTAACGCTAGGGAGCGGCATTAAAAGTGTAGGCGCATATGCTTTTTATCAATGTGCCGGACTTGTAAGCGTAACAATACCCGACGGAGTGACTACAATAAATCGTTCCACTTTTTACCGTTGTATCAATCTTCAAAGTATAAATTTACCCGAAAGTGTTACCAGCATTGGTGATTATGCTTTTTTCGGTTGCATAAAACTAACAAACAATCTAATAACGGAAAGTTTAAATACCATAGGCAACTATGCGTTTTATAACTGCCGCAGCTTAGAAAGCGTAGCGCTTGTTAACAGCGTAGCTAAAATTGGCGATTATGCATTTTTTGGTTGTAAGAGCATTAAGAGCGTGACTATAGGGGAAAATGTAAATAGCGTGGGTATACATGCGTTTTATGGTTGCAACCAAGCTACGATATATATCGAAGAGGAAAATATCCCTGTCGGTTGGGACAAATTATTTAACTCATCCAATCGCCCTTTAATTTTAGGTGTTGTTTTGTCCGAAGATGAAAGTTTTGTTTATTCCTTTAAATTGACGGCAGGCGGGATAATCAACGCCAATGCAATTAACGGTATAGAAGCACCTGTACGAGAGGGGTATGTATTTGCCGGTTGGGCAATTACTTCTGACAGCGAATTTGTCAATTATAACGCAGAAGATATTAATATAGTTCCTGTTGACACCCTTTTATACGCAGTATGGATTAGCGTATTATAAAAATAAGGTTCTTTGTCAAATGTTGAGGGATGGGTTAGTGTGTAATGAGTTTTATTGTGGGGGACTGCTCTATTTGAGACAGTCCCCTATTTTTTTTATTTTTTAAATCGACAAAAATTGTGCGATATTTGTTTTCATTTTTATGATTTGTTTAAATTTGCTATTGACATGTGCTATTTTCGCGGTTATAATACCATCAATAAGGAGATTAAATATGAAACAAGAAAAAATCATTTCATTTACAAAAATGGGAATTAGCTGTATTATGGGCATTTTTGCATTTTTTGTGCCTATGTTCAATTTAGGTTACATTAGTTCATTTGGTGAGATGTCCGACACTGGCTACAGCATACTTGCAGGCAGCATTTTTTTGGAAGAACCTTATACCCTTTGGGCTTATTATATTATAAAGCCTATTGTTATTTTGATAGTCGCTTTTGCTTTTATTAATATATTAGTATCTTTGTCGACAGGTTTTAATATTATCAAAAAAGACAGGACAGACAAAACTTTTATGATTATTCAATACGTTTTGATTTTCTTGTATATGGCGTTTGGGTATTTAGAAGTTATTTTATTGACTGAAGAGTTTTCTTTAAGTTACTATCAAACCAACGCTTATGTTCCCTTTATTATTGCTACTTTAATATTTTTGGCTTACTTTTTTGCGCCAAAATTTATTAAAGCGTTTCAGGAAAGAGAAAGGAGCAAAAAGCCATCGGCAGAAAAAGACAAGAAATTTATTTTTAACAAAAGGATATTTAACAAACTAATAATGTTGAAGGATTTGTTAGATAAGGAAATTTTTAGCAAAGAGGAATACGAAAAATTAAAATCAGATACTTTAAGCGATTGCTATTCTGAAAAGAAAAAGGAAAATATTCCTCAAATAACGGTTACCGATACTAAAGATTTAGCACAATAGGGAATTTAAGGAGTAGATAATGCTTGAAAATGTAAGTAGACTGCTAAAAATGTTGATAAGTTTGGCGATGTCCTTTCTTGCGTATTATGCGCCCTTCTTTGCATTGTGCGTACGGGAGGAGCACATCGATTATGGTTATAGTTTTGTGGAATTTGATAATGGTACAGAGCTGATAAGAATTATTATACTTTCTTTGTGGATTGTGGGTATTATAAATTTAGTAGTATCATATTTAACCGGCTTTTCCGTAATAAAATCAAGGTTATTCAATAACATTTCAGTATTTGCAATATGGATTTTATTAGGCTTATATATGGCTTTTGGTATTAGTAAACTGTTAGAGGTATTTTTAGATGGTGGATTGTATACAGATGCATACATACCGTTTATTATAGGAACAGGACTTTTAATTGCTTATTTATTCGTGCCTGTGACAAAAAGCAAAAGAAAGTAAATCAAAACAATTAACAACGTCGCAATTTTTTTTAGCAAACTCGTTAATTTTAAAGGGTGTGCTTTTAAAATGCAAAAACTACATTCACAGTTTTAATATTTCCGTTTGGGAATTAAATCGTTTATTAAATAGGCAATAAAGACTCAATCCAAAGCAAACAGTCGCAATGCTGATATTGTAGAGAGAATAAAAACTTATCCGGGACAGTAGCAGTAAAAATACTGCGCTTAAAAAATAGTATTTAAAACGGGAGCGGTTAAAAGCGTAATAAAAAAGTTTGCTTTCAAAAAATCTCACTCTTTTTTCCGTTGGGGGTAAGTCAATTGCACGTTGATTAATACGTAAAAATTGTTTTGTAGAATTAAAATCCATAAAGGTGATTTCTTTGTCTAACATACGGCACATTTCTTTTGCACCTGCGTCATAAGCCAAGCAGAACAAAACTATATTGTCGGCAGTGTTTTTCTTAGACAGTTTATAGGCATTTATAACGTCCTGCGCTCCCACGTTGGAAAGCTTAAAATTAAATACAATTAAAGAGGTGTTTTTTGTGTTTTCAATTAGGTAAATTTCGTCAGATAAACGCTTTATGCTGTACCCTTTTGTTTGGAAGATATTTAAAAAAACAGCATAATCCGTCAAGCACGCTAAAGCTTTTTTTTGCGAATCAGACACGCTTTTTTTAACACGCTTGCCGGGGATAAGCATATTGGAGCGTTTTTCTAACACAAAAAGCACCACAAAAAACATTATCGCCAAAAGGGCGCTTACGGTGTAGCATATCCACAAAGCTTGTTTATAATAGACAAGCCATGTAAAGCACAACAAAAAACCCGCAACACTTATTAAAATAATGTTTATTATCCTTGCCATATTTGCATTATTGCCTTTTTTGGAAAATTTAAAAGAAAATTGCAAATACTTAACAAAAAAATTAAAATCTGCTATACTAACTATATGAAAATAGGCTTCTTCGGGGGTACCTTTGCACCTGTTCACAATGCGCATATAAATATGGTTAAAGGCGCTTTAACGCAGTTAAATTTAGACAAGATTATTGTGATGCCCAGCGGACAGCCGCCGCATAAGTACAGTTTTGTGGATAAAAACGAGCGTTTTAAAATGGCTCAGTTAGCTTTTGGCAACATCAAAAAGGTAACTGTCAGCGATTACGAGATTAAAAGCGGCACTAAAAATTATTCCTACCTTACGCTTAATCATATAAAAGCGCTTTATCCCACTGCCGAAATATTTTTTATTATGGGAGGAGACAGCCTGCGAGATTTTCCTTTATGGAAAAAACCAGAAGAAATAGCACGTTTAGCAACTCTTGCCGTTGCTGAGCGAGGAGACTCTTTTAACGAAGATGCTGCTTTTGTTGCCGAAAAATACGGCGCAAAGGTGGTATTTTTAGATATAATTCCGCTGGAAATTTCCTCTACGGAAATTCGTATCAATTATGAGTTTGACAAAAGCAATGCTAAGTATTTACCGCAAAATGTTGACAATTATATAAAAGAAAAAGGACTTTTTAGCAAACACACCCAAATGATTAAAAAAGTAAAAAAGCTGTTAAAGCCGTCGAGGTTTTGGCATACTTACAGCGTTGTTAAAGCGGGGCAGGAGTTTGCACGGGCAAATTTTATTGATGCCGAAGACGCATTTGTCGCCTGCTTGTTGCACGATTGCGGAAAAAATATCCCCATTGAAAAATGGGAGTATTACGATTTTAACAATGAGGAAAAACTGCTTTCACCTTTAATTCATTGCGCGTTAGGAGTAAAAGTCGCTCAAAAAGACTTCTCTATTACTGACCAAAAAATTTTAGATGCTATCCGCTTTCATACAACGGGTCGGCCGGGTATGGCGGATTTAGAAAAGTTAGTATTTGTTGCTGACAAGGCGGAAAAAACACGCAGTTATGACGTTTCAAGTTATTATCAATTAGCGCTAAAAAATTTAGACGAGGCATTTAAGAGTGTACTAAAAGATTTATACGGTATAACCGTTAAAAAATATGGCAAAAACAATGTGGATGCATTAACCGTTTCCACTATGAAATATTACAAATTAGTTTAGGAGAAAATGATGGAATTAACAGCACAGCAAATAGTAGACAAGATATGCAAAGCATTAAGCGAAAAACAAGCTACCGACATAAAAATTGTATCGGTAGCGAAATTGACGGATATTGCCGATTATTTTATTATCGCAAGCGGCAAGAGTGTGCCTCATATAAAAGCAACTTTTGACAACCTTGAAGAGAAGCTTGAAGCAGAGGGAATTTTTTGCCGCCGCAAGGAAGGATATGCCGAGGGGAAATGGATAGCTGCTGATTACGGCATTATTATTGTGCATATATTTAATCAAAGCACCAGAGAGTTTTATCAGTTAGATAAGCTTTGGAACAGCGGCAACAATATTACAACTTATACCGACTAAAACGAGAAAACTATAATTTGGTTAGATATATTCTTATTCATATTTTTGATTAATCAGGAAAATTAATTATATTTTTAAATTAGTTTTTATAATTGTGCCATAATTTATGGTATAATTATATTAATTTAATTGACTTAATAAGAATTTTTAGGTAGAATAAATAGGAAAAATGTCAGTTAAATAGGTGTGATATGAATGATTATACAAACAGATTAGGGGTTTTGTTATCCGACCTTAATATTTTGCTTAATAAAAAGTTTTATAATAGAATTGATAGCGCCGAGGGCGTCAAAAATATAAGATTACGTAAGCTTAATAATAGTTATCGAAAAATTATGATATTGCTACAGTACGGTCAACTCTCGATTGGAAACCTTGCGGAAAAGGTAGGTATTGACCCTAAAATAATCGGATATTATGTTAATAAGCTATTAAGACTCGGCTATGTAACCAAAGAAAAAGAAGAAAATTCTAAACGTCAGCTCATAAATTTGACAAAGTTAGGAAAAGAAGTTATCGTTGAAAACGGCGAATTCAGCGAAAACGAAGTGCGAGCAACTATCGAATCAAGTTTAACGGCGGAAGATAAAAGTAGTCTAATTAGCGCAATAAATAATCTGATTTCTCAGCTAGAAAAAATTAAATAGGTTACATATTAGATCTATTTTTAACATAAAGCTTAAAATAAAATTTCTCCTTAAGGTAAACGCGCTACTTTCGGGAGGAATTTTCGATGCTGTTATATTTCTGTTGTTACTCACCATTTTTTTTAAGCGGTTATTGCTTGAGAAACAGCCGAGCTTTTTTGTTTTTCTTGCCTTATATCCTTTTTGTTGGGATTAGGACGGGGACAGTCGGGGCAAGGCATGGGTTTAGGTCGCTTATCCCATATATCATCAATATCTACATCGCCAGTATCTACCATTCTGTTAATCTCCTCAATAGCTCTAAACGCTTTTAGCGACATAGTAACTTTAACCTTAGTAAACTGCTTAAATTGTGATTGTATATTTGTTTTAATCTTTTCAATCAATTTTGTTGCCACTTCCTTGCTGTATACGCTGTTGGTGCGCACCGCCACAACAACATAGTCCTCATGAGTAAATATACGGCATTCTTTTACCCCTTCAATTTTGTTTACCATTTTTTCAATCTTTTCTCTTTCTTTTATAGGTTTTTCATTTGCGTACGTATTACTCATCCCAAACAGCGAAGCCGCCAAAATGCTTAAAGTTAATGCAAATAAAAGTGTGTATCTTTTCATTTTTCCTTCTCCTTTTTCTTTTTAGATTATGTTTTAGACAAAAAAATATACAAAATTGTTAAAAGAGATTTTTTATGACGGCATTGTTATGTAAAAATAAATTTGTGGAAAAATAAAGTGGGAGGTATATATGGACAACATTCTACCAATAATTATTTTATCAAGCGGCGGCTTAGCGGCGGCTATATGCTATCTAGTTTATCAATTGGTAATCTTAAAATACCAAAAAAAACGTACCTGCACCGTTAAGCAGGAAGAAAAGTACGAATATGCCGACGAATACGAAGACGGCGACAGTTTGGTCATAAAACTTAAAAATTATTAAATATTTGGCTGTTTCCTCTTGTAATTAGCGCTTTATTAAAGTATAATTAATATGATTAATGTTTTAAAGAGGAAGTTATGGTGACATTAAAAAAGCTAAAAAACGGAATACAATCACGCTTGTCCGCTTCGTGGTGGAGTGAAACTTGGCGAGAGGGCTTTTTTAGCGGCAACGGCAAAACAGGCATAAATGTTTTTGGCGGAGCGCTAAACGAAAAAATCTTGATAAACAGCGCCGATTTAAATTGGCAAGGTAAAGTTTCCGTTTTGCCTGATTTAGGCACAAAAATACGCGAAGTAAAAAAATTGGTTGACGAAAACAATCTTGAAGACGCGCAAAATGTATTTACAAAAGCGCTTATTCAAAAAAACTTCCGTCCTCAGCCCTTTTGTTCCTTACCTCTTTGTGTTTTAAATATTGATTTTAAAGCGGAAAAAACCCCTAAAGACTATTCGAGAATGTTAAATTCAAGTAACGGCGAAATAACCGTCAGTTTTGTTGACGGTCCTACCCGTTTTTCTCGCAGTACTTTTGTGTCAAGGGCGGACGATTATATTGTCTGCGAGCTTACAAAAACCGGTCAAAAGCAGATTGATGTCGAGTTGTCCTTAGATATTATGGACAAAATAAATGCCCGTACGCCGGTGGGGATGTCTGCAGTTCCTGAGGGAATTTTTAAAAAATACGAAACTAATTTTATGTATTTTAGTGCTCACAGCGATGACGGTACGGAATTTGGCACTGTCGCAAAAGTCACATTTTATGGCGGCAGTATGGAAATTAGGGAAAATAGCTTATTTATCAAAGGTGCAAACAGCGTTTTAATTGTTGCAAAAACTTTTGCAAATTCTTATAAAGAAAAGGAATTTAAAATTTTAAGAGCATTGTTGGCATCAAACAAAGATACCTATGACAAGATGCTAAAAAAACATACGGCAATTCATCAAAAGGCGATGGACAGCGTTTCTGTTAGTTTGGATAACACAGACGATTGGACAGAGGAGTTGCTGTCACAATGTAATTTAGGAGAAATAAGCGCAAAACTTGCGGAAAAAATGTGGAATTACGGCAGATATCTGCTTTATTGCAGTACCGACAAAGAAGGGAAAATTGTTTTACCCAACGGTTTATTTAACGGCAATTTTAAAGCTGTCGAAAACAACGTCAGCTTTGAGACAAAAACGCCTTCCTCTTATTTTTCTGTTTTTGCGGGAGATATGATGGAGTTATTAGAACCGCTTTTCATCTTTGCCGAACAAAATATGCCCGACATGCGGGACAATGCTATGCGTCTTTTTGGAGTGCGTGGTTTGTTTTTGCCTTCTGTTACGGCGGGCGTGACGGCACGTGTGGGCTCTACCGAGCCGGATGTGTTGCATTTTACCGGATGTGCAGGTATTTTAGCGTCGCTTTTTTTCGATTATTATTTATATACTGGGGACACAAAATTCTTAAAAAATCGAGCTTTGCCTTTTATGAAGGAAGTAGCGGTTTTTTATGAGGAATTCTTTAAATTAGACAGATTTGGTTTTTACGAAGCAAACCCCTCTTATTCCCCTATGTCGGCAAAAGGCGACAAAACAAAAGGTATCTACATAAACAAAGATGCCACAATAGATTTTGCTATTGCAAGAGAGTTGCTAACTAATATGATACAAGGCGCAAGCAGCGCAAATATGTATCTTGATGAAATAGACAAATGGAAGGATATGCTTACAAAAATACCTTCTCCTGCTATTCAAGATGACGGCTCGCTCAGAGATTATGCTGCTG
>CALLXO010000105.1 GCA_937875645.1 uncultured Clostridia bacterium | reverse complement strand
TTTACAGTATCTAATAAAAGAAAGTATGGTGCTCTCCCAAAAGATACACAAACATTTGAATTTTATCGTTTTTATCGATAGGTATTGCTATCTTCATTTATTTTTCCTCCCTTTGTTTAATTAATGCATATTTATGTTTTCTGCAGCCGCCACAGCCACAAGAAGTTTCCTTACCGTCGCATAAAACAATTTCGCCCCCTTCAATTTTTAAATTAAGCCCTTCTACCAATACTTGCGCAAGTTTCTTACGAGCATTAAAATAAATCTGCTGAACTGTAGTTCGCGCAATTTTCATATATAAACTGCATTCTTCTTGCGAAAAGTTTTGTTGATCGATCAATCTTATCGTTTCGTATTCGTCAACAGACATAACAATAGTATCGCGAAAAAGATTTTCCGAATTTATAGGTGCAAATTCTTTTGTTTTGGGAAGTGAACATACCTTCCGCCCTTTCTTTGGTCTTGCCATACTTACCTGCCAATGATTTTCTGTAAATAGAATACACCAGTTTATGACATATGTCAATAACTTTTAATAAATATAAGCAAAAATGTTAATTTCAAATTCTTTTTTATTGTTAAGCATAGCAGTTTATAACAACTGTAATTTTTACTAATATAGCTTCATTGCTAAAATTCAATAAAATAAAAGAATAAGCAAATGTCTATAAAATAAAACGGGTAATTTTGTTACCCGTTTTTATCTTTAGTATGATTTTTATTGTTTTTTGATTCCCATAAATAAGTTTATGTCTTCTTCTACATTGTTTATAGTAGATAAGTCAAACAGTTCTATCAGCTTGTTTCTTACATTTTCCGACAAAAACCCAGGCAGAGTTGGACCTAAATGTATGTTTTTTATGCCAAGGTGGAGTAACGCCAAAAGAACGATAACGGCTTTTTGTTCGTACCATGCAATATTAAAGGACAAAGGCAATTTGTTAACGTCATCAAGTCCAAATGCTTCCATAAGTTTTAACGCTATCAATATAAGCGAATAGCAATCGTTGCATTGCCCTGCGTCCAATACCCTCGGAATCCCGTTGATGTCTCCTAAATTCAGTTTATTATAACGATATTTTGCACAGCCCGCTGTAAGTATCACCGTATCAGAAGGGAGGTTTTGCGCAAACTGAGTGTAATAATCTCTTGATTTCATTCTGCCGTCACAGCCTGCCATAACAAAAAATCTTTTTATAGCGCCGCTCTTCACCGCTTCCACCACCTTGTCAGCAAGTAAAGACACTTGATTGTGTGCAAAACCGCCTATTATTTTGCCTTTTTCTATCTCAACAGGGGAGGGTAAAGTTTTAGCCAAATTGATTATTTGCGAAAAGTCTTTATTGCCGTTGCTGTCCGGCGTGATATGTATGCACTCAGGATACCCAGCCGAACCAGTTGTAAA
>CALLXO010000104.1 GCA_937875645.1 uncultured Clostridia bacterium | reverse complement strand
AACAAAAGTATACGCCGTCTGCCAAACAGCAGTAAAAGTTTTGCTTGCCTTGCCCATATTAAGCTGTTCGCCCGCGACATAATGATGGCCCTCTTCGTCCTCCCAGCCTATAAACTTCTTGCCTTCTGTTATTGTTTGAGCAGGCGTTATCAGGGCAAAACGCTCACCCTCTTTAAGGTATAATTTGTATGAGTCAACTTTTCCTTTATCGCCTAAATCTATAGTAGCGTTTTTGTACTCAACAAAGGTTTTATTTTGCTTGCATGCGCTTATTACGCTAAATGACGTAATAATTAATACAAATATGAATATTATTTTAACAAACTTTCTCATATTTCCTCTTCCGAAAAATAAAATCATTATTACTTAGTGTACCATTTTTTTATCGTTGTTATGTGTATGTTTTGTGAAACATTCTTTGTTGTTAAGTTACGAATATTTTGCCTTTAATTGTTTAAATATTAGTTAAATAGATAAATAAATTTAGCAACTTTATTTGTGTGGAAAAAATGCAAATCCTAAAGGCAGCAAAAAAACCATAAACTTTTAAAAAACCCTTTAAATTACTTGACAACTTATGCAATGAATGATAACATGATCAAGCATCGGAAATTGCTTAATGCTTTTCGGTCATATCGCAGGGTGGAGCAGCTGGTAGCTCGTCGGGCTCATAACCCGAAGGTCATAGGTTCAAATCCTATCCCTGCAACCATTATGGCGGCGTAGCTTAGTTGGTTATAGCGGCCGGTTCATACCCGGCAGGTCGTTGGTTCGAATCCGACCGCCGCTACCAAAGCCAACGCCGTTTTTATTGCCCAAAAAAGTGCAAAACGAAACGAAGCAAACAAGGCAAACATTATTTTGTCGTTATTGTGGCCCCATGGTCTAAGGGTCAGGACATCACCCTTTCACGGTGGTAATATGGGTTCGAATCCCGTTGGGGTCACCAAATTAAAAACAATTTTGGTTAATACCAAATTTTTTATAAAAGAGGGAGTATAGCTCAGTTGGGAGAGCACTTGCCTTACAAGCAAGGGGTCACAGGTTCGAGCCCTGTTGTTCCCACCAGATAGGCATAAATTGTTAAGTTTATGCCTTTTTTAATACATTTTTTAGTGATTTTAAAAGCAAAAAGCTAATTTTGGGTGCTTTTTTGAGTGTAATTTTTTTATTAGCAATTTTTATTAGCAATTATATGTTATTCCGTTATAAATAATTTGTTATGAATTTTTCTTTTATGCAATTATTAAGAAAAGCATTTAAATTGTCAGTATTGCTGATTTATTTATACGTTATTATTGATTATTAGATAGATTTTTGATATACTTATGTAAGTTGAACATAACTTCACTATTATTTGCAAAATAGAAGTCTTAGGAGGATTTTATGCCTTTAGTCGCGGGGAAATGCCCTAACTGCGGCGGCACATTAGAGATAAACAAGGATGCCGACGCTGCTATATGCAAGTATTGCAAAACGCCTTTTATTGTGGAAAAGGCAATTCAGCTTTGTCAGACGCAAAATACTTACAACACGGTAAACAATATATCAGACTCTGTGGTAAATATCATTAAAGGCGAATCAGCTCAGGAGCAGTACGACAAAATCACGGCGCTTTTAATGCGCAACGAAAAGGAATATGCCAACGAAATGTTGGTTAAATTAACCAAAAAACATCCCGAAAGCTCGCTTATTGAAGAAGCTAAGCTGCAGCTTTGGCTTTATAACAATAAGATAACGCCATACGGCAACAAACAAAATGTTGACACTACGGAATATGGCGTTAAAAATTTATTTGAATTAAAAAGCATAGACGCTAAGGCTTTTGAGAAATTTTATGCTCCGTTTATTGCCCAACTTAATGAGAATCTAAAAAAATTGACAGAATACAATTTTGAAGGCGATATGCCCTACATAAAGACGGTATTGTTTAATATTGACGAAAAACTGCCAAAGAGTTTTTCAGAAGCGGAAAAATACAGAAATTACAAACAATTATACTATGAAACGGAAGATAAGATTAAGGAAGAGTACGACATGTATATCAAGTCGTGCGGTAAATACTTTATGAATACTGATTCGTTGCCCTATCCCAAAAAAACCGAGCTTTGCGATTATTACAGCAAGGTAATCGGTGAAATTAGTTGGGGATTTGAAAATGATTACGGTCAGGACGGATTGTATCTTGCATATGTTTACAGCGCTCTCACCAAAGATGAAAAAGCCAATAATAAAATGCGGGAATCCATCGGTTTTTTTGATAAGCATTATAAAGATATAATAGCACAACACTTGCAGCTTGTGGCGGAAAGAAATAAGGCTAAAAAAAGAGCAGATTATTTAGCTCAAGTTGAGAGAAACTACAAAGTCCTCATTAATTTATACGAATCTCAGGATTTTAGAGCATTAGATACAGAGTTGAAAAAATTTGCCAAAAGATACGGCATAAAACTCTTAAAAGAATACCGTAAACGCAATATAACTAAAGGGGTATTCGGAAAGTATAAATGCAAAGAGCCTTTACCGTCTTGGCAATCGGTAAAAGATGATAGATTCAGCGAATAGCTATTTTATACTAAATAAAAAACGGGGTTTTTGCCCCGTTTTTTATTCCTTATTTATTTTTTTAGAATATTCTTCCAATTGTTTTAAGTAATCTTTTTCGCTAAAATATGTTGATTCAATTTCGATGTCAAGCGTTGTCGTATTAAATTCTGGTTGAGGGTTAATCAGTCCGATAGTAATATAAATATACTTTCTTTTGTCCCAGCCTTTTACTTGTTCTTCATATTCAAGATAATCAATATTTCTGTATGATATTCTTGCTTCGAATTCGACCTTCTTTTTAAATAAGCCGCCAAAGTGCCTTAGTGTAAGGTATTTGTCGGCAAATTCTATGCCTACTGTATTAGATTCCAAATTAAAACTCATAAATCTACCATCCTTAATATTTTTTGCGCATCATGTTCTGAAATTATTATATCACTGTACATTTGCGTGTGCAACTGTTTTTAATAAAAATTATTATGCGTTTCTATTTTAAATAAAACAAAGACAAATAAACGATAATGTGATTTAATAAGAGTAATATATACAAAGGAAGAAATCTTAATGAATAAAAATCCCCGAAAGCCATTTAGACCGCTGGTGCAAATCTTTAAATTTTTTAAAGAAAAAATGTTTATAAAAAAATATGGACTTACTATTGACCGCCAGGCATTAAAAGACCAAAAACCTCCTTATATTGTTATTTTTAATCATATCGGATATGACGACCACCTTATCACAGGTTTGACCTTATATCCTCATTTAGCTAATTTTATGGTAGTAAAATATGTCAAACATACTTTTCCTGACGGCCCGTTTAGTTACTTAGCCGGAGCAATATATAAGGACAGGTATACCCCCGACGCCACTGCCGTACTCGGTGCAAAAAGAGTATTGACTCAGCACAAGGGTATAGTTGCAATAAGCCCTGCCGCTTGCTATTGTTTTGACGGCACGCCGCAATATTTTGATTATGGTATTGCAAAACTCATAAAAATGTTTAAGGTACCCGTGTTTGCCATAAAACTGCGGGGGATGTATTTTTTGCGCAACCGTTTTAGAAAAGACCGCCAAAATGCAAAGATAAAAAGCGAAGTTGTAAAAGTTTTTGACGAAAAAGATATTAAAGATATGAACATAGAGCAAATTTACAAGAAACTCTATGACGCTTGTGATTTTAATGACTTTACCTTTCAAGAAGAAGAAGGTTTCAAAGTGACTGCACCAAAAAATGATGCTGCAAAAGGTATGGAATATATTATATATAAATGCCTAAATTGCGGTGAGGAATTTGAAATGAAAGGCGAAGGGGATATACTCTACTGCAAAAAATGTCAAAACGCCGTTAGAGTTAACGATACCTATCATTTTGAACCGCTAAACGAAAAAAGCGTTTATGTGGACAGTATTGCAAAATGGAATGCAATTCAGCGTAAACTTATTGATATTGAAACACAAAAAGATGATTTTGTTATGTCTGAGCCCTGCGAGGTTTTCCATTATAAAAAGGGTAAAAAATACGGCGTAAAAAAATACGGCGAGGGTATTATTTCACTAGATAAAAACGGTTTTAAATATGTGGGCACCGATTACGGAAAGGATGTCGAATTGATTTTTCCTCTTATGCGTACTCCCAGTATCGGGGTAGAAACAACGGTAGGAGTAAAAAATAAAATGTATATTGTTTTTGACGGGCAAGATTATGTTACTCGTTTTGTACTAAAAAATATGACAAAGGCGATAAAATTTCAGCAGTGTTTGCAGTATTTGCGCTATAAATATTATCCTGACTTTGCGGGACAGCGCGAGTGGATGAACAGCCGTCCCTCACGTATCTTCGAAGGCGAAATTTGCGGCGCAAAGCCTCAAATAGATGTATTTATTAATAATCAAGAATAATTATTTAACGGCGTATGTTACGCCGTTAAAAATTTAATATACCATGACTCCAAATCAGCGTATAGGAGCTTTTAAAAACTGACAAAAAATATTCTGTTTAGTATAATATCTAATTGGTGAAACAATAAAACAAAGGAGTACATATGGAAGGAACTTTGTGGGCAATTATCCCCGCACTTATTACAATAATTTTAGCTTTACTTTTTAAACAAGTGTATATTGCACTTTTTGTCGGCGTATTTACTGGAGCAATGATAATAGCAGGGGGAAATCCCATAGTAGCCTTCGAACAGCTATTTAAGATAATGTCCAATACGTTGTCCGGCTCAGGCGACGGAACATATAATTACGAACACGGCGCTATACTAATATTTATTTTAATGTTAGGCGTATTGGTTGTACTTATGACTAAATCAGGCGGCACATTAGCGATGGGCAACTGGTTTACCAAAAAAGTAAAATCACGCAAAGGTATTTTAGGCGTTACGGTGGCTTTTGGCTCTATGATGTTTATGGACGATTATTTTTGCCGTTTAGCTACCGGCTCTGTTATGCGTCCTATTACCGACCGCTATCGTGTTTCCCGTGCAAAATTAGCGTATATTATCGGTTCGCTTTCCGTTTCGGTATGCATTTTGGTACCTATAAGTAGTTGGTCAAGTTTTGTAACCTCAACCATTCAGCAAGGCGTGGAAACAAGTGCATTTGATATTTATATTAGGTCTATTTTCTGCAACTTTTATCCTGTTTTGACTATTGCATTTATATTTGTCACTTCATTTTTGGGCATGGACTTTTTTGGCATGCGTAAAAGGGAAATTAATGCAATTAAGACGGGGGACGTGACAGGCGGAAAACCTCCTACCTTTAACAGTGATGACAATTATCAGATAAGTAAAAAAGGCAGAGTTTTTGACTTGCTGTTGCCTATTTTAGTACTGATAATAGCAAGCGTAGGTTTTATGACGTATTTTAGTGTCAATACAGGTGACACCAACGCGGCTATTTCTCTTGCGTGCGGCTCCACCATTGCCGTTATTTTTGCGCTTATTTTGTATTTACCCCGAAAGATTATCTCATTAAAAGGCTTTACCAATAGTTTGAGCGAAGGCTTCAAGTCAATAAGCGACGTGCTGATTATTTTGGTGCTTGCTTGGACACTGTCTGATATTTGCTCCGCTTTAAGAGTAGATATTTTTATTAAAACATTAACAAGCAGCATGGGGGGAGCAAAAATACTTTTGCCGGCTATTATGTTTTTAATCGCTATGGCAACAAGCTTTTCGACAGGTACAAGTTGGGGGACTTTTGGCATAATTGTGCCCCTTGCAACGCCTATGTTTGAGACAGGCACAACATTGCAGATTTTGGCAATTTCCGCTGTGCTATCCGGCGCTGTTTTTGGAGACCAAGTTTCACCTATTTCTGACGCAACTATTTTGTCGGCAGCCACAGCAAGATGCGACCATATGGACTATGTTAAAGCACAAATGCCTTTAGGTTTAATGGTGGCGGGTATTTCCTTTTTAGGATTTTTATTAGGTGGAATAACACAAAAAATTTGGGTGGGCTGGATAGCTTGCGCTGTAAGCTTTATCCTTTTGATGGTTATTTCCTACGTTGTGCAAAAGAAAAAGAACATGCTTTTGCCGCAGCTTAAACATTCGGATATTCAAGAATATGATAAAAAACAAGAACTTGCATAGATTTATTTATTCTATCCAAAACAATATTAGAAAATAATCACGCACAAAAAACCACTCGAATTATTCGAGTGGTTTTGTGCTTAAAATGCTTTGGAATTGAGTGTTAAATGCTTTGGAATTGAGTGTTAAATGCTTTGGAATTGAGTGTTAATGGATATTTATAATGCTATAAGAAATACTACATTTTTTCCGGGGCATCTATGCCCAAAAGGGATAGTCCAAAACACAAAGTGTTTTTTACCGCTTGGGTGAGCATAAGACGTGCTTGCATATTAACGCCCTTGTCTATTACACGGTGCGCCAAATAAAATTTGTTGTATCCTTGTGCTAAATCAATTAGATAATTTGCTAAAAGGGAAGGTTCGTTTTTATCTGTTACATCACATAAAATCTCGTTAAAATTGTTGAGAAGCTTTATTACTACCCAACTTTCTTCGTTGTTAAGGTGGTCAAAATGGGGTGCTTGACTTTCTGTCTGTGTCTGTTTAGCCTTTTCCAAAATGCTGCAACAACGGGCATGCGTATATTGCAAATAAGGAGATGTTTCGCCGTCGAAATTAAGCACTCTGTCATAATCAAAAACAATGTCTTTAATGCGGCTGTTGGATAGTGCGCTAAAAATAACCGCACCTACTCCAACCTTTTCGGCAATTTCTTCCTTTTGCGGCAAATCGGGGCTTTTTTGATTGATAATTTCCGTAGCTTTAGAAACAGCTTTGTCCAAAACGTCCACAAGCCAAACAGCGTTGCCTTTGCGGGTACTCATAGAGCCGTCCGCCAAACTTACCATGCCGTATGCAACATGCTCTAACCTGTCTGCCCACTCATAACCCATAAGCTCAAGTACCTTAAAAAACTGCTTAAAATGCAAATTTTGCTGATAAGCTACCACATAAAGGCATTTATCAAAACGGTAAGTATCATAACGGTATTTTGCCGCCGCCAAATCACGTGTGGCATAGAGGGAAGCGCCGTCTGCTTTTACCAGCAAGCAAGGGGGCATATTATACTTTTCTAAATTTACAATTAACGCTCCGTCGGAAAAAACCGCCAAATTTTTTTCCTTGATTGTATCAATAATAGGCTGCATTTTATCGTTAAAAAAGCTTTCGCCGTCCCAGCTGTCAAAATGGACGTGTAGACGCTTGTAAACTACCTTTACTTCCTTAAGCGTGACTTCCTTAAAAAACTCAAATAGCTTATTAGCCTCTTTATCGCCTTCTTCAATACGCCTAAACCAAGCGCGCGCCTCTTCTGTCAAAAGAGGATTATTTTCCTCCTCCTTGTGGAAACGCACATAAATTTCCTGCAGATGCCGCACTCCTTCCTCTTTCACCTTTTGCCCGTCGCCCCACATTTTGTAAGCTACAATCAGCTTGCCAAATTGAGTGCCCCAGTCGCCTAAATAATTTATCCCAACAACATTGTAACCTAAAGCAGAATAAATTTTGTAAAGAGAATTGCCAATAGCCGTCGTGCCAAGATGTCCGATATGAAAAGGCTTTGCAATATTGATAC